>DATLGO010000075.1 GCA_035540375.1 Candidatus Thermoplasmatota archaeon | reverse complement strand
GGGATGGACCGCGGGGGATCGTTTTTCGCGGGGACGACGGGGATCGAGGGCGTCGCGAGGGCCTCCTCGACGTCCACGAAGAAGAGCGCCTCGGAGCCCAGGCCCTTGTCGCCGTGCGTGAAGGTCACGCCGGGCATGAGCGATTCCGTTCGGACGAGGACGCGGATCCGGCCCGCCTCGGGGAACGTGACGGTCGCCTCGGGGGGCGAGCTGTGCGCGTGGAGCTTCGCGAGGAGGATCGGGGCGAGGCTCGATGGGGAGAGGATCGCGATCTCGCTCTCGCCGTGGTCGAGGTGGCGGCCCGCGGCGTTGCGGACGTCGACCTTGATCTTCGTGGGAACGCCCTGCTTCGGCGCGTCCACCACGAGCTTGATCTCGTAGGGCCCGAAATCGAGCGGGACGACGGGCGGGAGGACCGTGAACGTCGTCGCGCCCTCCCGCTCCTCGCCCTTCGCGCGCGCGGTCCACTCGACCTTGTACTCGCCGGGCGTCGCGTAGGAGACGAGGACCTCGGCGACGCCGTCGTACTCGTGGAGCGAGGCCGACTCGAAGCGGACCGCGCCGTCGGGACCGACGACCTTGAGGGCGAAGTCGACGTGCTGGACGGGCCGCTTCAGAGTGGGGTCCCACGCGACGGCGCCGAGGCGGATCTGGCTCTGGGAGCCGACGCGCGCGTCGGGGTCCGCGACCATCTTGAGCTCGAAGCCGCCCGCCTGGACCTCGGCCGCGGCGGGCGCGGCCGCGTCGAGCGCGACGGCGGGGAGCGCGGGCGCGGGCCCGGTGGGGCGCGCGACCGTGAGCGGCATCTCGACCGCGATCGGCAGGAAGTCCGTCTCGTTCTTGCCCGGGAACGCGTCGTAGCCGAGCATGCGGACCTGGTACTCGCCGGGCGTGTCGAGGACGAACGTGAGCGCCTGGTCCTCGAGGTGGCTGTGGACGTGCGTGCGCACGACCACCTTGCGGTCGAGGAGGCGCTCGACTACGAAGATGGAGTCCGTGTGCGGGACGAGCGTGAGGTTCGCGTCGGCGACGCGGTACTTCCACGTCATCGGGCGGCCCGCGACGGGGGCCGCGGGCTTCTCGACGACGAACTGCGTCGGGAAGGGCGCGCGCGGAATCACCGCGACGCCCTCGAAGACGTCGACGACCTCCTGGTCTCCGATCTTCGCGACGAGCGTCACGGTGAAGGGGCCCGGCTTCACGAACACGTAATCGAGCGAATAGACGCCATCGTACTCGTGCGCCATCGTCTCGAACAGGATCACGCCGTCCTGCATGACGCGGATGAGGCCATCCTTGTGCCGGATGGGCTGCCCGTCCGCGTCCGCGAGCACGAAGCCGAAGTGGCTGAGGCTCCCCACGATGGCGAGGCCCGAGGGGTGGAGGTCGCGCGTCACGACGGCCCCGCTCCCGGCCGCGGCGCCATGGTCGTGCCCCTGGGCTGAGGCGATGGGGAGGGCGACGAGGAGGAGGGCCGCGAGGGCGACAGCGCGCGCCATGGATCGTCCACGCGGATGGATCCCAAAAAGGCTTCCTGCGCCCCGGGGCCCGATAAAGGGGTCTCCAGCATAGGGGTATGACCCGCCGGGGGGCTTGCGAGCCGGAGGCTTCCCATGCGCGCCCGCCCGCTCATCGTCTTCGTGGCCCTCGCTTCGATCGCCCTCGCCGCCGTCCCCGCCCCGGCCGCGGCCCTCGATCCGCCGAATCCCGTCCCCGACGTCGTCGCGGGCTTCGCGATCGCGCCCTTCGCGCCGATCGGGGTCCCGACGGCCCTCGCGTGGGGCCCCGGCATGCCGGGTCCGGATCTCTACGCGACGACCCTCGCGGGAGACGTGGAGCGCGTGACGGTCCTCTGGACGGAGGCGGGCCCCGTCGCCCTCGGCGTCGCGCGGCACGCGAGCGGCTTCAGCCAGCCGCTCGGCCTCGCGTGGGTCGACGGCGCGCTCTTCGTCGCGGACAGCCATGCGAACCCGGCGACGGGCCGCACCGACGGGCGCATCTGGCGCCTCGACGGCAACGAGCGGAAGGTCGTTGTGGACGGCCTCCCGAACGGCCGCCACAACACGAATCACCTCCGTCTCGGCCCGGACGGGTTGCTCTACGTCGCGAACGGGAACCCCAACGACAACGGAATCCAGGGCGGCGCGGCCGACGTGTTCCCGTACTCGGGCGCGGTGCTGCGCTTCGACCCGGCCGCGGTCGCCGCGACGCCCGCGATTCTGCGGTGGACCGACGGCGCGGGCGCGAGGATCCCCGCGAGCGAGATCGCCTCGCACCCGGTCAACGCCCCGTTCGCCGCGCTCGTCGAGGCGTACGCCTGGGGCTTCCGAAACCATTTCGGCGTCGCGTTCGGCCCGGACGGTTCGCTCTACACCGCGAACAACGGCGCGGACTCGCCCAGCTCGCAGGACGCGCTTTACCGCGTCACCGGGGCGGGCACGAACTTCGCGTTCCCGTTCTGCTTCGACGTCGGCGAGCCCGGCGCCGTCGGCGCGGGCATCTCGAAGGAGACGAACCCGCTCTTCGCGGGCCACGACTGCTCGACGGCGCCCCGAGCGACGGCCCTCCTCGGATGGCACGTGTGCGCGACGGGCCTCGACCTTCCGACCCCGGGGCCCGCCGCGTTCGCGGGCGCCTACGGCCGCTCCGTCTACGTCGGGGAGTGCGGGCCGTTCTTCCCCGAGCCGCACCGCAAGGGCTTCTCGACGCACGACGTCGGCCACAAGGTGGTGCGCGTCGAGCTGGGCCCGGACGGCGAAGCCGTCGGGGTGAGCGACTTCGTCACGGGCCTCGGCCTCCCGACGGACGTGCTCTTCGGGCCGGACGGGGCGATGTACGTCGCGGACGGGGCCGGCGTGCTGCGCGTCGCGCCCGTCGTGGAGGCGCCGGAGGAAGCCGAGGTCCTGGTCGAAGCCGCCGGCTTCTCGTTCGTCTCGCCCGTCCTCGCGGTTCCCGCGGGGACTACGGTCACGTGGGAGGGCCGGCTCCTTCCGCACACCGTGACGACGAGCGACACGATGGAGGACGCTCTCGACGGCGTCGCGAACGACCCCGCCAACGCGGACGGCGACGCGGACACGTTCCACGAGGGTCTTGCCCAAGGGGCGCGCGTGAGCCGCACGTTCGCGACGCCCGGAACGTATCCGTACTTCTGCGAGCTGCACTACCGCTTCGGCATGGTCGGCGCGATCGTCGTCGTGTAGGCTCACCGACGCGGAAGCGTCCGGCCGTCGACGGTGTGCACGAAGAGCACGCCGTCGTCCCCGGCCTCGGTCTTCGGGGAGGGGTCGGGCTCGACCTCGGAGAGCCTGGCCGCCATCGCGTTCAGCGAGCGGACCGCGTCCTCGAGCGAGCGCATGGGAAGGGCGCGTTCGCCCGGTCGCGGCTCGGTCATGCGAGGCCATCGACGCGCGCGGCCAAGGCCCCTCCTGAAACGGGCCGGGTGCCCAGGGACTCAGGGACCTTTCGGGGCGGGGGGGTTCGCGACCGGGGCCGCGGCGGAGGCAGGCCTGGCGCGAACCGCGAACTCGCCCTCGGCGCGCGCCTTTCCGATGAGCACGAGCGCGGCGACGGCGAGCAGGGGGCCGAGGACGTAGGCCCCGAGCGCGAAGACGTTCAGGAGAGCCGCGACGGTGCCCCGCTTCGCGCCGCGCTGATGGTAGAGCGACCAGCTCGCGACCAGGCCGAAGAGGCCGGCCGCCGCCGCGAGCGGGCCGACGACCGCGCCCATGGTCCCGAAGCCCACAACGTCGAGGATGAGCGCGAGGCCCCAGACGACGTTCACGCCGCCCGCCATGAAGAGGAGGAGGCTCGCCGCGAGCGACTTGTCGGGCCAGTCCTCCGGGGCGAGCCGCGCCGTCTCGGGCGTCGTGTCCTCGCCCTCCTGTCGGGCGACGACGAGGAAACCGAGCGCGATGAGCGAGAAGAGCGATCCCAGGCCGAGGAGGCCGAGCGCGAGGACGCCGCTCACCGCGCCCGCGATGCCGAACGAGGTCTGCACGCGGCGCAGCGCGAGGACGGCGAGCACGGCCGCCGCGGCCGACAGGACGACGGTGCCTTCGGGCGGCATCGCGACCAGGAACTCGGGAACCTTCTTTCCGTAGCGGATGTCGACCGCCATGCCCACGAGCCCGTGGAGCAGGCCGATGGCCGACGTGACAAGGAGCATGATGGCGCCGAACAGGAGCTTGTCCGGCCAAACGGTCTTCACGAGATCGCGACGGGTTTCGGCCATGGGTCAACCCGGCTGCCCACCCGTATGGGGCTCCATCTAGCTTTCGGTCGAGCGTCGCGGAGCCTTCATCCCGCTGCGGGGCGTTCGCGCGACGTGCAGCGCGAGCGATTCGAAGTGGCGGCGGACATCGCGCGGGCGAGGACGCTTCCCGCGGAGGCGTTCACGGACCCCGCGTTCCTCGCGCTCGAGATCGAGCGTCTCTTCCCGCGCGCCTGGCTCCTCGTGCCCGAGCGCAGCCCCCACGAGGCCCGCGACGACCCGCGCTCGCTCGCGGACCTCGTTCGCCGCCGAGGCGCCCGCGCGCCGACGAGCCTCCTCGACAAGCCGTTCTTCCTCCAGCGCGATTGGGACGGCGCGCTCCGGATGTTCCCGAACGTCTGCACCCATGCGTGGCACACGCTCGTCGCGGGCCCGGGCCGCGAGAAGGCGATCACCTGCCCGCAGCACGGGCGGCAATTCGACTGCGCGGGGAAGTTCGTCCACCAGCCCGGCTTCGAGAAGGTCGAGGCGTTCCCCTCCCCGGACGACGACCTCCGCGCCCTTCCGGCCGGAGAATGGGGCGGCCTCCTTTTCGCGTCGATCGGCGCGCCCGCGCAAACCCTCGAAGCGACGCTTGCGCCGGTCGCGGCCTCGCTCGGCGCGCTCGACCTCGCCGCGCTCGCGCCGCGCCGCATGGACGTCGAGGCTCGGGAGCTTGCGGGCAACTGGAAGCAGCACGCGTGGAACTACCTGGACGCGCTCCACATCCCGTTCATCCACCGCAAGCCCGGAGGCCTCGCGGACGCGCTCGACCTCGCAAGCTACGCGACCGAGATCCACGGCGACGCGGTCCTCCAGTGGGCGTGGGCGAAGGACCCCGCGCACGGTCTCGCGCCCGATCAGGTCGCCGAGCGCTTCCGCCACCCGACGAAGCGCGTTTTCGCGCTCTGGTGGTTCGTGTGGCCGAACCTGACGCTCAATGTCTACCCGTGGGGCCTCTCGATCAACGCCTACATGCCGGTGCCGGGGAAGCCGCATCGCACGTACTTCCTGTGGTACCACCGCGTTCTCGACGCGTCGAAATACGCCGAGCGCGAGCGGACGTGGATGATGACCGAGGTGGACGACGAGGACGTGGACGCGCTTTCGCAGACCGCGCGCGGCGCCGCTTCCGGCTTCGCGCCGCGGGGTCGGTTCGCTCCCGAGACGGAGCGGGGCCCTCACTGGTTCCATCGGCGCGTGTTCGAGAGCGTCTTCACCGCATCCGGTTGAACGCCCACGTCCCGGCCGCGATCATGACGGCGGCGAAGCCGACGAGGACCGCGAAGTCGAGCCAGTACGGGAAGGCGTGCTGGCCGATGAGGAGCCCGCGCAGGGCGTCCACGGCGTAGGTCACGGGGTTGAGTCGCGCGACGACGCCGAGCCACGTCGGGAACCCGGGCGAGTCGAGCGGGTAGAGGGCGCCCGAGAGGAAGAAGAGCGGGAACGTGAGGAAGCTCGCGATCACCTGGAAGCCTTCGAGGCTCTCGAAGAAGCTCCCGATGAAGAGACCGACGCTCACGAACCCGATCGCGAGGAGCAGCACGACCGCGAGCGCCGGAAGGAGGATCCAGACGGGCGTCGAGGCCATGCCCTCCGCGAACGCGAAGGGCGCAAGGGTCGCGAGCGCGTAGCCGGCCACGAGCACGAACACCGCCTGGATGACGGCTTCCGTGCTTCCGCCCACGACCTTGCCGAAGAAGATGCTCGCCCGGCTCACGGGCGCGACGAGGACCTCCTTGAGGACGTCGAGCTTGCGGTCCCAGATGATGTAGAGGCCGTAGAAGATGGTCCCGAAGAGTGTGCTCATCACGAGGACCCCCGGGAAGATGAACGACTGGTAGTCCGTTCCGCCGAGACGATCCGCGTCCACGGCGGCCTGGAGACCCGTGCCGACGAACGCGATCCAGAGGATCGGCTGGAACATCGAGGAGATGACGCGGCTGCGCTCGCGCGTGAAGACCTTGAACTCCCTGAGCCAGATGGCGCCGATCGCGCGCATCTCGTGCGACCACCCGAGCGCGGGGCCCGACCGCGACGCGTCCCGCTCGCGGGCGACGGGCCCGCTCATCGGTTGCTCCCTCCCGTCGCGGAGCGCATGATGGCGTCCGAGAACGCCTCGCCTTCCGTCGTGTCGTCGCGGATCTCGCGCCCCGTGAGCGCGATGAACACGTCCTCGAGGGTCGGGCGATGCACCTCGACGCTTTCGACCTCGCCCGCGGCGGCGAGGACGCGGGGCAGGTTCGCGGCGGCGTCGCGCACCGTGAGCGCGGCCTCGTTCCCCCTCACCTCGACCTTCTCGACGGCGGCGAGGCCCTTGAAGCGCCCCGCGTCCGGGGGCGCCGCGAAACGCAAACGCACGAGGTCGCCCCGCAGGGTCGCCTTGAGCTCGCGCGGTGTCCCGAGCGCGATGATCCGGCCGTGGTCGATGATGCCGATGCGATCGCAGAGCGCGTCGGCTTCGCCCATGTAATGGGTCGTGAGCACGATCGTGGTGCCGTACTCGTCGCGCAGCCTCCGGACGTAGGCCCAGATGTGCTCGCGCGTCTGCGGATCGAGGCCGAGGGTGGGCTCGTCGAGGAAGAGCACGGCCGGCCGGTGGAGGAGTCCGCGCGCGATCTCGAGGCGGCGCTTCATGCCGCCCGAGAACTGCTTCACGAGCGTATCGGCGCGCTCCGTGAGCCCGACGAGCGCGAGCATCTCCCGGATGCGCTTGGCGCGCTCGGCCTTCGGCACGCCGTACAGGCGGGCGTGGAGCTCGAGGTTCTCGCGCGCGGTGAGGATCGTGTCGATGGACGGCTCCTGGAAGACGATGCCGACGGTCTTGCGCACGAGCGTGGGTTCGCGCGCGACGTCGCGGCCCGCGACGAGCCCGACGCCCTCCGTCGGCTTGAGGATGGTGACGAGCATGTTGATCGTCGTCGTCTTCCCGGCGCCGTTCGGACCGAGAAGGCCGAAGATCTCGCCTCGACGGATCGAGAGGTCGATCGCGTCCACCGCGGTCAGGTCCTTCTCGCTCCCCTTGACGCGGAACCGGCGCGTGAGGCCCCGCGTCTCGATCACGACGTCGTCCGGCACGACCGGGGCGAGGCGCTCCGCGCGTTTAAGCCCGCCTGAATCACGGCTTCTGTTCCAGGACCGGCGCCTGCGCGGGGGCGCGGGCGATGCGCGCGAGGCCCGCCGCGACGAGCCGCATCCGGACGATGGTGAGCGCGCCGAGAAGGCCGGCGATGACGAGGATGAACGCCACGATGCCGCCCGTCCCGCCCGCGTCGGAGGCGAGGCCGAAAAGGGGCGGGCCGACGATGTACCCGAGCGAGATGACGAGCGGGTAGATGCTCATCGTCGTGCCCTTCGCGCCTTCTTCCGCGGCGTCCGCGAGCGCCGCGAGGGCCGCGGGCGCGAAGGCAAGGGCCACGAGGCCGAGGAGCGCGAGGACGGGCCAATACACGATGAGAGTGCCGTAGAGCGCAAGCGGCGTGGCCGCGGGATCGGCGAGGAACGCCGCGCCGACGATGAGGGCGATCGCGCCGTAGGCGCCCACGCCGAGGAGCATGATGGGCTCTCGCCCGTGCTTGTCGGAGAGCTTGCCGAAGAAGAACTGGCTCACGAAGAACGCGACGGCCGCGCCGAGGATCGAGACCGAGATGGCGCCACCCGAGTCGGAGACCGTGTTGTAGACCTTCGGAAAGAAGGTGACGAGCGACCCCATCACCATGAAGACCACGAACCAGAGCGCGGCGAGGACGGAGACGTAGGGATTCGAGACGACCGTCCAGAGCTTGCGCGGCGTCACCGGCTGCTTGGGATCGCTCTTCGCCCCGAAGCTGTCCTCGCGCACGTTCCAATGCGCATAGGCGAGGCCGAGCACGGCGAGCATGCCCGCGATGATGAAGCTGTTCTCGACGCGGCCGGGGAACGCGTCGAGCAGGATGAAGCCGAGCGTGAAGCCGCCGAGGTAGCCGAGCAGGTTCACGAAGTCATACACGCCGTATTCGCGGCCGCGCGACTCGGGCGGCGCATAGCTCGCGATGGTCGCGAGGCTCGTCACGAGGATCGCCGCGGCCGCGACGCCGTGGAGCATGTTCGCGAGGAAGAGGAGCCAGATGTCCTTCGTGAGCGCGAGCGCAAAGAGCGAGACGGCGCCCATGGCGAGGCCGCCGATGAGCGCGGGCTTGCGCCCGTGCCGGTCGATGAACGGGCCGAGGAAGAGCACGGTCGCGAACTCGGCGAGCGGGCTTCCCGCCACCAGGATCGCGTAGACCGTGTCCGACACGTCAACGTAGTGCCGGAACGTGATGGTGACGATGCTGAAGGCGAGCCGCACGAGGAAGATCGCGATGTAGATCGCCGAGAGGAGCCGCCAATAGCGGCCCTTCGTGATGGTGGGAATCTTCGCGAGGGGCTCGAGCTTCGCGATCTGCGGGAGCTTGACCTGAGGGATGTAGGCCCGGAGGTCCCGACCCATGCGCTTCCCGGAGCCAGGGGACCCCGGAAATAGCTTCCGCAACCGTCAACCGCGGCGGGCGCGGACGAGGACGGCGGCGCCGGCGAGCGCGAGGGCGACGAGCGCGCCCGCGGGGCCGGGCACCCCGAACGGCTTCGGGGTCGGCGTCTCCACGACGCGTTCGGAGGTGACGGTGAAGCCGAGGGTGCGCGTCGTCGGCGGGTCGGAAGCGTCGCCGTCGCGCGTCGCGGAGACGCGGAGGCTGAAGGTCTTCGTGTCCTTCACGGCGCCCTCCACCGCGGGCGCGGTGATGGCGACGAGGAACGTGGTGGAGGTGGCGTTGTCGCCCTTCTGCGCCGAGCCCACGAGCGCGGGGTCGATCGCCGCGAGCCTCCAGCCGGCCGGGGGGTCCGCGGCCCAGGCGGGCGCGACGCGGACCTTGTCGTTCCCCTTGTTCTCGACGGTGACGCGGAACGTCGCCGTCTGGCCGGGGAGGATCTTCGCGCTCGTCGCGTTCGCGGCGACGTCGATCGCGCCGCGGTAGCCGGCCACGAGGTCCTGCGACGCGGTGCCGTATTTCGTCCCGAGGGGGCCCGTGATGCTCGCGTTCACGCGGAAGGGCTCCGCGGCGCCCGCGGGCGCGTCGTCCGTGACGCCCACGAACACCTGCGCGAGCGCATGGATGGAGGTTCCCTTGCACATCTCGGTCGTGAGATTGACCTGCGCCGGGAAGACGACGGGCTCGCTCCAGTTCGGGCTCGCCTCGACCACGAAGCGGAGCGTCGCGGCCTGCTGCGGCGCGGCGTTGAGCGCGAGCGCGCACGGCATCGTCGCGTTGAGCGACGCGAATCCGAACCCGAACCCGGGGGCGACGGGGCCCTCGAACGGGGTCATGGTGAGCGTGATCGCGAGGGGGTCGTTCTGCGCCGCGGCCGGGGCCGCGAGGGCGAGGAGGGCGAGGGCGACGACGAGGGCGCGCACGCGGGGCGAGCGCCCTCCCCACGGATGAGCTTTCACTTGACGACGCGGCGCGCGAGGACGGCCCCGGCGACGAGGGCGAGGGCGGCGAAGGCCCCCGGGAAAGCCGGGATGCCTCGGGCGACCTGGTCGACCGCGCTTTCGCCCGCGACATCCACGATGAGCGCGAGGCGGGTCGAGTCGCCGAACCGGGTCGGGTCCGAGGCAAGGCGCGCGACGGCCTGCAGCTGGAGGATCGTCGTTCCGGAGGCCGTGGCGGGCGGGGTGGCCTCGACGAGGACCTCGCGAGACTCGCCCGGGGCGACGCCGCGGGGGGAGTCGACCGTGACGTTCCAGCCGCGGTCGACCGCGTCGATGCCGACGAGGACGTCGACGGGCGCGTTGCCGCGGTTCGTCGCGAGGATCTTGAACGAGGCCGTCTTCCCGGGGGCGACTTTCGCGATCCCCGGCCCGAGGTCGACATCGAGGATGCTCAACCAATCCGCTTCGACCGTCGTGTTGCCTTCGCCCTCCTGCTTTCCGGCCGGACCCTGCAGCACGGCTCCGACCACGATCAGCGCGGGGGCGAAGGCGGGAGCCCTCCCGTCGACCCCGACGAAGAGCTTCGTCCGCGCGACGGCGGACTGCGTGTTCGCGTCGCACGCGCCCGGCGCGGGGAGCTGGACGCGCGCGGGCGAGATCGACGTCGACGTCCAAGCCGGGCTTTCGCGCACGGCGAACTCAAGCGTCGCGGGTCCTCCGGGGGCCGCGTTCGCGAGGAGGGCGCACGAGACCGTGGCGCTGACGTCCGTCTGCGCGATCGCGGTGATGACCGGGACGGGACCCTCGAACGGCGCGACGACGACGTCCACCGCGAGGGGGCCGGCCGCGGCGCCTGCGGCGGGCGCAAGGAGCGCGAGCGCGAGGAGGGCGAAGCGCATACGGCGCCAGCGGACGTGGACCCTTTAACGATGTCTGCGCCCGTCGACGGCGGCGACAATGCCGCCGAGGTCGTCATGGACGCCGTCGGAAGGCCGCGGCCGCCGAGGCGAGGGCAAGGGCGAGCGCGAGCGGCGCCGGGGCCGGAAGAAGGAGGGCGACGAGAGGAAGCGTCCCGGTGTCCTCGAGCGCCTCGCCGAGGCCGGCGACGGATCCGGACCGGACCGAAACCAGGACGGTCGCCAGGACGGGCTCGTTCGCGCGCCGGGGATCGGCTTCGAGATGCCACGCGAACGCGACCGTGTAGGAGGCCGCGTCCGTGGGCACGTCCGACGGCGTGTCGACGCGCAGGTGGAAGCGCGCGCTTGCGCCCGGCTCGATCGCGGCCGTTCCGAGGCCGGTCGCGTTCCAGCTACGGGTCGCGTTCTCGACGCTCGAGGCGACCACGACGGGCGCGTTGCCGCGGTTGGTCGCGGTGAAGACGAACTCCGCCGTCTCGCCGCCCACCACGGCCCGGGCGGGGGCGTCCACGACGACGGAGAGGAGCGGCGCCCAGTCGGCCGACAACGACACGATCGCCTCGCGGGTCGTGGTCTCCGCGACGCCCCGGAGCGTGGCGCGGAGGGTGATGTCGCCGGCCTCGAACGCGGGCGCCTCCGGAAGCGTGACGACGCCCATCGAGGCGGTGAAACGCGCCGTGCGCGTCGCGGCGTCGCAGGCGTCGAGGCCAACGGGCACGCGCGTCGGATTCACGGAAGCGAGCGCCCAGGCGGGGGCGCTCTCGATGCTGAAGGTCAGGTCCATCGGATACGCGACGGAATGCCCCACAAGCCGCGCGCACGAAACGGTGACGAGAACGGCGGTGCGCGTCATGGGCGCAAGCGGCGGGATCGGGCCGTCGAACGGCGCGACCGCGAGCTCGAACGGCAGAAGGTCGTCGGCCTGCGCCTCGACCGCGGGCGCGACGATGAGCAGGACGATCACGACCGGTAGCGCCCGTCGCATGACGGGCCGATCGCGATCGGACCGCTTCAAGTTTCTCTGCATGCTTCTCCCGGGGCGGCGCCCGCGTCACGCCCGTCTGCGCGCCGCGAGCGCGGCCGCAAGCGCCGCCGCGGCGGGTCCGGCGAGCGCCATGGTCGGCACGGCCTTCGACGTCGTCTTCACCTCGACGACAAGCGGTTTCGAGACCTCGCCCGCCGTGGGATCGACGGACGGGACCGCCCGGATCACGAAACGGAGGTCGCCCTTCAGCGCGCCGCCCGACCCGGGGCTTCCGATCGTCACGCGGAGCTCGTCGGTGATGCCCGAGCCCCCGAGCGCGGCGGCCGGGATGTCGCGCGGCGCGGGCGGCACGACGGACCACCCCTCGGGCACGTGCTCAGGCTCGAGCGTGTATTCCGTGACGGCGTTCGCGCGGTTCGTCACGCGCACGACGAGGATGGACTGACCGCCCGGCGCGACCTCGATCGGACCGTCGACGACGGCGTCGAAGTCGCCTCGCCAATGGGGCGCCGCCACCGTTTCGGCCTCGGCCTTCGCGCTCGCGGTGGGCGTCGTGAGCGTCGCGCGCGCCTTGACCGTCTCGGCGACGAACGCGGGGGCCTCCCGGGCGACGTCGAGCCCGAGGGGCGCGCGCACGCGGACGAATTTTCCGTCGCACGCGTTCGGATCGACGCGGACGCTCGTCGGCGCGGCGGGCGTCGCCCAGGGGGGCCCCGCGAAGAACGCGACCTGAAGCCGCGCCTGCCCGGACGAGACCATCGCGGCGGCCGAGCAGGTGATCTCGATCGTCGCGTTCGTCACGGCGCGCTCGCCCGGCGTCACCTGGCCGCGGAAGGTGTCGAGCGTGATCCGCATCTCGTGGGGATTGGATTGCGCCGTGGCGGCGGGGAGGAGCGCAAGGAGCGCGAGGAGGCACGCGAGGAGGCGCTGCACGGGACGAAACCCGACGCGCGCCGCCATAAGCGTTGTCTAGATGCGCCTTGACCGCGCCAAGGCTTTAGCCGAGAAGCCGCCATCGCCCGTCGATGCCAGCCATGGTCTTTGCGGCCCGCTGCCCCTCGTGCCGCGCGGACGCGAAGTTCATCGAGTTCAAGGCGGAACCCTGCACGCCGGGCGCCGAGGGGGAGCGCCGCTACGGCTTCCGGTGCATGGCGTGCAAGGCCATCGTCGACGAGGTCGTCGACGCGAAGGGCGCGCGGCAGGCCTGGGCCGACGGGAAGCACGTGGAGAAGCCGGCCTGAAAGCAAGCGTTCTTGCCGCCCGCCGACCATCGCCGCGCGTGGCGCGCGAAGCGGACCTCCTCCTCGTGAACGCGAACGTCCTCACGATGGAGAGGGACGCGCCGACCGCGAGCGCGGTCGCGATCGCGGGCGACCGCATCCTCGCCGTCGGCGACGAGGCGGCGTGCCGCGCGTTCGCCGGTCCAGGCACGCGCATCGCGGACCTCCGCGGGAAGACCGTCGTTCCGGGCTTCATCGACGCGCATACGCACCTTGTGACGTACGGCGTTCTCGCGCTCAGGCTCAACCTCTCGAACGTGACCGCGAAGAGCGAGCTCCTCGAAGCCGTCGCGGCGCGCGCGGGGCTCACGCCCGAGGACGGCTGGGTCGTCGGCTACGGATGGGACGAGAGCAAGTGGCGCGACGCGCGCGCGATGCCGACGCGCGCCGAAATCGAGCAGGCCGCGAAGGGCCGCGCCGCGGTGCTCGCGCGCGTCGACATGCACATGGGCGTCGCGACGCAGGCCGCGCTCGCGCGCGCGGGCCTTGACCCCGCGCGCTTCCCCGACGGTCACGTGCGCGAGGACGACTTCTACCGCGTGTGGGACGCCGTCGCGCCCGCGCCCGCGACGCGCGTGAAAGGCGTCGACGCCATCGTCCGGCAGGCGCAGGCCCTCGGCGTCACGAGCGCGCAATGCATCGTCGACGCCGCGGACTTCGCGGCCCTCCAGGAGGCGCGCGCCGCGGGGCGGCTCGGCCTGCGCGTGTGGTGCCTCTTCCGCGAACCCTCCGTCGAACCCCTCGAGGCGCTCGCCCTTCGAGCCGGCTTCGGCGACGCGTTCCTGCGCGTCGGCGGCGTCAAGCTCTTCGCCGACGGGAGCATCGGGTCGAGGACGGCCGCGCTCCGCGGCCAGTACGCGGGTGGCGGACAGGGCCAGCTCCTTTTCGATCGCGAGCGCCTCGCGGACCTCGCGCGCCGCGTCTCGGCCGCGGGCCTCCAGCTCGCAATCCACGCGATCGGCGACGCCGCGATCGCCCAGTGCCTCGACGTCTACGCGAAGCTCCCCGAAGGCGAGCCGCGCGCCCGACGGCACCGCATCGAGCACCTGGAACTGTTCGACGACGGCCAGGCCCGCGCGATGGCGAAGCTCGGCATCGTCGCGAGCGTGCAGCCGAACTTCATCGGCGAATGGGGCCACCCGGGCATGATGTACGAGGCCCGCCTCGGCGAGGCCGCGGTCGGCGCGCACAACCGATTGCGGGTCCTCCTCGACCAGGACGTCGCCGTCGCGTTCGGCTCCGACCACATGCCGTTCGGCCCCCTCGCGGGCATCCACGCGGCCGCGAACGCGCCCACGCCCGCGCAACGCCTCACCGTCGACGAGGCGCTCCGCGCGTACACGATCGGCGCGGCCTACGCCGAGCACGCCGAGCAGGAGAAGGGAAGCGTCTCCGCGGGCAAGCTCGCGGACCTCGTCGTCCTCGACCGCGACCCGCGCGAGGATGCGACGCGCGTGAAGGACGCGCGGGTCGCCGCCACGATCCTCGGCGGCCGCGTCGTGCACGGCGCGCTCTAGCCGAGCGCCCACGCGGCGATGCCGTACACGGCGTCTCGCCGGGCCCGCAGCGGCCCGCCGATCGTCATGCGCGCGCACGCGATGCCGTCCCGCGCGTAGCCGAGCGACGCGAGCGCCTCCGCGGCGCGCGTGTTCGACCGAGGCGCCATCACGAAGGGCGGCGTGCCCGCCGCCACGCACGCGTGCAGGAGCCACGCGGCCGCGACCGGGTCGTCCGCGACCCACGGGCCCACGTGACGCTCCTGGCCGCACACGAGGCCGGTGATGGCGCCCGTCGAGCGCGAGAACGTCACGAACGAGCGCTCCGGGAACGCGGCGAGAAGCGCCGCAAGGAGCGGGCCGCGCGAGGCGCCGAAGCGGGGCGCGTCGAAGGCGACGAGGTCCATGATCTCGCACGAGGAGATCGGGTACACCGCGTGGTCGCCGGGCGGGGTCGCGGGCGGTTTCGCGGTCGCGGAGGGCGGGAGCGACCACCGTTCGGAAACGTCGACCTCGCCAAAGCCCGCGCGCTCGTAGAGCGGTCGTCCCTCGCGCGTCGCGTCGAGCCCGATCACGGAGACGTCCCGCGCCCGCGCGTGCGCGAGAAGCCCGTCGAGGAGCGCCGCCCCGAGGCCGCGGCCGCGCGCCTTCGCATCGACCGCCATGCCGCCGATCCACGCGAGGCCGCCGGGCGCGACGTCGCGCCAGCCGTCGTGGACGACGCACGACGCCGTCGCGAGCGCCGGACCCTTCGAGTCGCGCGCGACGAGGTGCAGCGAACCGGGGAGCGCGAAGCGGCGCGCAAGCTCCGCGTCCGTGCGCGGCCAGCCGACGGCGCGCTCGGACGCCGCCGCGACGGCGGGGTCCGGGTTGGGCTCGACGAATACGGCCACGCGGGGGCGAGGCCGCGCGCGGGGCATCAAGGCTGCGGCTCGAACGGAAGGGATTTGTGGGCTCCCCCGAGGTCGCGGCGATACCAGGCGCAGGTGGCCTGTCGAGCTTAAGCCAACAACCGCCGCGCGAGCGCGAGCGCCCGTCCCCGGTCCTCGTACCCGCCGTGCCAGACCTCGACCACGACGGGCCCGTCCCAGCGCCGCGCCTTGAGCGCTCGCGCGATGGGCCCGAAGCGGACCGTCCCCTCGCCGAGCGGCAGGTGGAGGTCGTCCGACTCCTCGCGGCCGCCCCGGTTGTCGCTCAGGTGCACCTCGATCAGGCGGTCGGCGAACGTCTCGATGAGATCGAGACTGCGGTTGTCGGGCGTCATCAGGTTCGCGTGCCCCGTGTCCAGGCAGAAGCCTGCCGTCGGAGCAAGGTCGAGGATGCGCCCGATCGTGGCGGCGTCCTCGTCGGTGTGCTCGAAGGCGAGGCGCGCGCCCTTCGCCGCGACCCCCGCGGCGAGGTCCTCGAGCCACGCGGCCTTGCGTTCGAGCGGGGCGCCCTCGCCGCCGCGCACGGCGCCGTGGATGACGAGCGTCCGCGCGCCCGCGGCGATCGCGAGGTCGGCGAGCGCGCTTGCGCGGGCGAGGTCGGCGTCGCCGAAGTCGACGTCGGGCAGGTGCGCGGTCTCGATCGGGAGGCCCCCGGTCTCGAGGCGCTCGAGGCGCGCGTCGTCGAACGTGAGCGCGACCTCAGCAAAGTCGAAGCCGAGCCCTGCGAGGCGCGCGAGCTCGGGGGCGAGGGGCGCGCCGGGCGTCGTGGAGCAGCCGATCCGCACGCGGCGCGAACACGCTCGGGCCCAAAGGCCTTATGGGGGACGGGCCATCGGCGCCGCGTGACGCGCGACCTCGAATCCCCGCCCATCCTCGAACAGGCGCGCCGCGCCGTCGAGGACGCGTCCCTTTGCGACCATTGTCTCGGCCGCCTCTTCGGGCGCGTCGAGACGGGGCTTACGAACCCGGAGCGCGCGGCCATCGTGCGGCGCGCCGCGGGGCTCGAGGCGGGCGTCGCGAGCGCGGCGTGC
The DNA here is from genome assembly GCA_035540375.1 of Candidatus Thermoplasmatota archaeon. Classification (NCBI taxonomy): domain Archaea; kingdom Methanobacteriati; phylum Thermoplasmatota; species Thermoplasmatota archaeon. The sequence goes on along the minus strand of DATLGO010000075.1, from coordinate 41,301 downwards.
GAGGTGTGCGAGGGGCTCTTCGACGAATTGGAGAAGTTCGCATCGCTTGCGGCGGATGCGCTCGCGGGCATCGAGTTCTCGACGTACCTCGTCGGGACGCGCCTCGACCCGCTCGTCTCCGAGCGCGAGGGCGCCCTGCGCGCGAAGGCGCAGGTGGACGCCCAGAAGGCCGAGAACGTGAACACGGAGCTCAACCGCGAGATCGGGAAGCGGCTCCAGGGTCGCGTGGGCGGCACGGTGGATTTCAAGGATCCGGACGTGGCGGCGATCATCGACACGCGCTTCGACGTCGTGGAGCTGCAGCACGGCGGGCTCTTCCTCTACGGCCGCTACCGCAAGCACGAGCGCGGGATCCCGCAGACGGTGTGGCCGTGCCGGCGCTGCAGGGGACGCGGCTGCGTGCAGTGCGACGGGACGGGGAAGCTCTACGCGACGAGCGTGCAGGAGCTCGTCGAGGAGATCCCGCGCCGGGAGGCGGGCGCGACCGAGAGCGCGTTCCACGGCGCGGGCCGCGAGGACATCGACGCGCGGTGCCTGGGTCCGGGTCGGCCGTTCGTCCTCGAGCTCAAGGATCCGAGGAAGCGCGCGCTCGACTGCGCCGCCCTGGAGAAGGCCATCAACGCGCACGCGGCGGGGCGCGTCGAGGTCCTCGGCCTGAGGCCCGCCCGCAAGGCGGAGGTCGTGGCCGTGAAGGACTTCCGCGGCACGAAGGAATACCGCGCCGTCGTGGCGTTCGAGCGCGAGGTCGGGCAAGAGAACCTTAATAAAGCCGTAGCCGCTCTGCGGGGTTCGGCAATCGCCCAGCGCACGCCATCCAGGGTCGAACACCGGCGCGCGGACAAGGTCCGCGACCGCACGGTGGTCGACGCCGCCGTGGAGGCCGCCGAGGGCGCGAGGGCCGTGATCCGGGTCCGCGGCGACGCGGGCCTGTACATCAAGGAACTCGTGTCCGGCGACGAGGGACGCACGACGCCCTCGCTCGCGGAACTCGTCGGCGTCCCGGCCCGGGTGACGGAGCTGGACATCATCGACGTGCAATACGACGATGCCGGCGCGCCGGGCGACGCTCCCCCTGTAGCGTAAAACGGAGGTTCGAAAACATGGTTGTCCGATCCAAGGGCCAGAGGTCCAAGTCCCGCCACAAGATGACGAAGCCCCACCGCGAGCGTGGCATGCCGCCGATCACGCACACGCTGCGCACGTACGACGAGGGCACCTCGGTCACGATCAAGATCAACCCGAGCGTCCACAAGGGGACGCCCCACGTCCGGTTCCAGGGCTTCACCGGCCGCGTCATCGAGCGCCGCGGTGACGCCTACGTCGTCGCCATCCGCGTCGGCGGCAAGATGAAGTCGATCATCGCCCGGCCCGAGCACCTCTGGGAAGTGCCCGTCTCGGCCACGGCGAAGAAGGAGTGATTTCCATGGCTCAGAAGACGAGCGTCGAGGCGACCGCGGAGCCGCAGGCCCGCTTCGTCCCCCTCGCCGAGGTCAAGGCGCTCCTCGAGCGCGAGAACGAGGCCCGCGGCGAGGTCGAAGGTCTCGCCTACGAGCAGAAGCTTTCGCTCGAGCACGCGACGATCTTCGCGCGCGCCGAAGCCGACAAGAACGCCGAGCTCATGGCGAAGCTCATGGACATCGGCGGCAAGGTCACCCCGTTCCACGCCTACAAGATCGCCGACCTCGCGCCCAAGCACGAGGACGATGTCCGCGCGATCTTCGCGAAGGACCGCATCGCGCCGGAGCCCTCGGAGATCGAGAAGATACTTGAGATCGTCCGGGCTTACATGCCGTGACGAGGCTGGGTGATTCTCCATGGTCGAGGACTGGGCCTACGTGCTGGACTTCCTCCCCCGCGGGCGTCCGGACGACACGCGGCGGAGCGACCCGATCGCCTACTCCGTCGGTGAGCGCAACTTCGTGCTCCTCGAGCTCGTGCCCAGGCATGGCGCGAACATGCTCGTCGGGGACCGCGTCTACCTCGGGCGCGACCCGACACTTCGCGAATCCTCGCCCGTCGACCACGTGCGCGGACGCGTCCGCCACGAGGAGATGACGCACGCGGCCGTGAGCGAGCTCCGCTTCGTCGTCGAGCAGATGGTGAAGGCCCAGGAGGAGCGCTTCCTCAAGTTCTACAACGAGGCCGGCCCCATCACGACCCGCATGCACATGCTGGAGCTCCTTCCGGGCCTCGGCAAGAAGCTCATGTGGGCCATCGTGGAGGAGCGCAAGCGCGGCCTCTTCAAGAGCTTCAAGGAGATGGACGACCGCGTGAAGGCGCTCCACCAGCCCGAGAAGCTCATCGCCCACCGCATCGAGACCGAGATCACGGACCCGAACCAGAAGTACCACCTCTTCGTGCAGCCCCCGGCGCCCGAGGAGCCGAGCTTCGGTCCCCGCGGCCCGTCGCGCGGGCCCCCGCGCGGCCCTCCCCGTTGAGGGCCCGCATGCTCCTGCGCAGGACGCGTCCGCCCGCGTGGCGACTCGCCGGCATCGGTCTCGGCGTCCTCGCCGTCATCGCGGGCGCGGTGGACGCGAGCCAGAGGGGCGTCGAAACCGTGAACACGGCCGCGATGGTCGTGGGCGTCGCGGTCGCGCTCTACGCGCTGTTCGGCCGCGAGTTCTGGATCGAGCCATGAACGACCGGCCGAAAAAGAGCCTCGGCCAGCACTTCCTCACCGACGCCCGCGTCGCCGAGCGCGCGGTGCGCCATGCCGACGTCGGACCCGACGACGTCGTGCTCGAGATCGGGCCCGGCCGCGGCATCCTCACGCGGGCCCTCGCCGCGAAGGCGCGCCGCGTCGTCGCCGTCGAGCTGGACCGCGACCTCGCGGACGTCCTCGCCGGGGAAGCGATCCCGAACGTGGAGATCGTGAAGGGCGACGCCCTCGAGGTCGATCTGCCGAAGGTCGACAAGATCGTCGCGAACCTGCCCTACCAGATCTCGAGCCCGGTCACGTTCCGGCTTCTCGATCACCCCGGGTGGAGCGTCGCGGTCCTCATGTACCAGCGCGAGTTCGCGGAGCGGCTCGTCGCGAAGCCCGCGACGGACGCCTACGGTCGGCTGAGCGTGCACGCGACGTACCGCGCGCGCTGCGAGATCGTCGAGCGCGTCCCGCCCGGCGTGTTCTTCCCGCCTCCAAAGGTCGAAAGCGCGCTCGTGCGCGTGCGGCCGCGCGCCGAGCCGGCCTTCCCGGTCGCGGACGAGGGGCTCTTCCTGAGGCTCGTCGCGGCCGCGTTCACCCAACGGCGCAAGACGCTTGCGAGCGGTCTCAGGCACGCGAGCCACCTCCTCGAGGTCGACGAAGCGGCCCTCAAGCCCCTCCTCGCCGACCTCCCGCACCGCGAAGCGCGCCCCGAAACGCTCGCGCCCGAGACGTTCGGCGCGGTCGCGGACTGGCTCCACGCGCGCCTTCCCGGGGGCGCGTCGTGAGCGACGCCATCCTCGAGGAGCGCGGCTTCCGGCTTGCGCTCGACCCCGACGTTTACGTGCCCGCCGAGGACACGTGGCTCCTCGTCGAGTCCATCCCTCGCCGGCCGATGCGCGGGGACGCGATCGACATGGGCACGGGCACGGGCGCGGCCGCGATCGCGCTCGCCCGGGCCGGCGCACGCCGCGTCGTCGCGGCGGACGTGAACCCGCGGGCGGCGAGGCTCGCGCGCGCGAACGCAGCCGCGAACGGGGTCGCGGACCGCGTCGAGGCGGTCGTTTCCGACCTCTGGGCGGCCTTTCCCGAGCGGCCGCTTTTCGCGCGCGCCACCTTCAACGCGCCCTACCTGCCCTCGACCGAGGAGGAGCGGCTCGCGGGCGACATCGACCGCGCCTTCCACGGCGGCGACGAGGGGGTGGAGGTCGCGCTCGCCTTCCTCGAAGGCCTCGCGCCGCGCCTCGCCCCGGGGGGCGACGCCTTCGTCGTGCTCTCGACCCGAGGCAACCTCGCGCGCTTCGAGGCTCGCGCGGAGGCGCTCGGGTTTGCGGCCCGGACCGTCGCGGAGGAGCGATTCTTCTTCGAGGCGATCCGCGTCCTGCGGTTGTCGTCCTCATAAGTATTATGATCGGGCTGGACTTTGGCGCGGCCATGAAGGCCCCGAGGGCGACCCGCGTGGTCCTCCGTCCCCTCGCCGCGCCCGCCTCCGAGGCGGGGGCGCTCGCGCTCGCGCGGGACGTGGAGGCCGCGAGCCTCGCGGGGCGCATCCTCGCCGCGCGCGACGGATTCGAGGCCGCGGGCGCCGAGCTCGTGGTCGTCGCGGTCGAGCCGCGCTCGCCGGCGAAAGTCTCCACCGACACGGTGGTCGAGCTGGTCTTTCCAGCCCCCCTCGCGAAGCGCGACGTCTTCGACGTCGTCCTGCTCGTCGACGCCTCCTGGTCGATGGGACGCCCCGACGCCTCCGGCGCGCGCCGGCTCGCGCAGGCGCGGCGCCACCTCGAGGCCTTCCAACGCCAGGCCGGCGACCTCGTGCGCTCCGCCGCGCTCGCAACGTTCGCGGGCGAAGTCGCTTTCCATGCGCCGGCGGGCGTCCACCCGCCCCGGTCGGCGAAGCCAGCCTTCGCGCCGCTCGAGCGCGCGGCGCTCGGCGGTCTCGCCGAGGTCGCGCCGCGCGGTCGCGCCCGTGCGCCCGAAGCGATGGATGCGGCCCTCGCCGCGCTGCTCGAAGCGGCCGACCCCGCGAACCGCCACGCGATCCTCCTCGTGACGGACGACGACCCGAAGGATGGCGCCGCGCTCGGCGATCGGGCGCGGCGGCTCGGAGTCGCCGTGCACGTCCTCGACCTCTCGAAGGACGGGGCCGCCGGGCTCGCGGCGCTCGCCCACCGCTCCGGCGGAACGCTTGCGCGCGACGGTTTCCGCGCCGCGTTCGAAGCCCTCGCGCGCGCCGCCGACCTCGACCCCGCTTGGCGCGACGACCTCGCGTCCCCCGGAGGCGAAGAGGTCGATTTCGAGATCGTGATCCGCGCGCTGACCGACGAGGAGGCCGAGACGCCGGCCCTCGCGCGGCGCTTCAAGAAGAAGGACGAATCCCCATGACGCGCAAGAACGGCACCGAATCGCGGCAGGACGAGGTCGAGCGCGAGACGCGCGAGGAGAGCCGCGAAACCATCAGCGTCGTTGCGCTCGATCGCACGCCGCGCGACGAGAAGCGTCGCCGCGAGCGCGCCGTCGCGGGCGACGCGGCGGAAGTCGAGTTCCACGAACGGAGCTGGATTCCGGCGCGGCACGATTCCCTCGACGAGATCCGCAACGCCGTCGACGCGCTCCCGGCGCCCGAAGGCGCGGCGCCCGCCTCCGAGCCGGCGCCGGCGGTCGAATCCGTGGCCCCCGAGCCCGTGGCGCCCGCGCGCGCCGCCGCCGTCGAGACGCCGCCCGGCCCCGAGGCGCTCGCGCGCGAGCTCGTCCCGGAGCGCGCGACGCGCGACCCGGTCGAGCCGCTCACCGACGAGGAGCGCGCCGTCGTGGACCACAACGTCCACGGCCATCTCCTCCACGCGGAGGTGCTCTACCGCACCGGTCAGAGCTTCGTCGCCGAGGCCCGCTACCGCACGAGCAAGGGCGAGGAGCGCACGACCCTCGTGAGCGTCACGGGCCACCGCGGTCGAGAGCTCGAGGACGTTCGATCCGTGGTCGACGGGCTCGAGGTCAAGGCGTCGAGCGCGCCGGAGCCGAAGTCGAGGTTCTCGATCCCGGGCCTCAGGCGCGACAAGCCCTCCGAGGAGAAGGCGGCGCAGCCGGACGAGGGGCCGAAGCGCCGCTTCGGGCTCCCGAAGCTCGGCCGCAAGCCGGACGGGGACACGACGGCGGCCGCCGACGACGCGATCGAAAGCGCGAGCGGCAAGCGCCGCTTCGCCTGGCCGAAGCGCGCACGCGCGGAGGCCGCGCCCCCGGGGGACGCGACGCCGCCGGAGAAGAAGCGCTTCCGCTTCGGACGCTCGAAGGAATAGCCCAGGACCCAAGCGTTTTATAGGCAAAGCCTGTACGTGCGACGTCCATGATCGAGGTCCTCGCCCGCGACGGATGGGCCCGCCGGGCGCGCTGGACGCTCGGGGCAACCGACGTCGAGACGCCCGTCGTCCTCTACGTCGACACCGATCGCCACCCCGCCCCCGCGCACGCGAAGGCGCTCCTCGCGCGCCGCGCCCCCGCCGGGGATCGCCCCTGGGTGCAGGACCTCGGCTCGCGCTTCTCGCCTCTCGCGCCCGCGCCGGGCGCCGCCGTCTCCATCGCCCCCGAGCTGCCGTACGCGCCCGCCTCGGGCGCGGACCTTCTCGCCGCGGGCCACGCGGAGAACGAGGGCGCGCTCGCGAAGGGCCAGGCCCTCGTGGCCATCGACCCGCGCGCCGCCATGCCGACCGACGCGTCGGACCTCGTCGTCATGGGCTCCGCGCGCGCGCTCGTTGCGAACCCCTACGCGCTCGCGGCCCACGTCACGACGCTGCGCCGCTCGGTCGGCGCGGGTCGCCTCCTCTACGCGCCGGGCTGCGGCCTCCCGCACGAGATGGCCCTCCTCGCCTACGCGGGCATCGACGTCTTCGATTCCTCGGCCGCGCTCCTCGCCGCGCGCCAGGGCCAGTATCTCACGCCCGAGGGCCCGATGGACGCGGCCGCGGTCGAGCGCGCGGGCGCGCGGCCGTGCCGCTGCGACGCCTGCGTTTCGGGCGCGACCGGTTTCGATTGGCTTACAAGCCACGCGCTTGCGGCCGTCGAGACGGAACGCGCCCGCGTCGCGGCCGCGATCGAGGCGGGCCGCCTGCGCGACCTCGTGGAGACGCGCATCCGCGCGACGCCCGAGATGGCCGCGCACCTACGCCGCTTCGACCTCGAGCACCACGACCACTTCGAGGAGCGCGCCCCGCTCATCCGCGAAGGCGTCCTCGCGGCGACGAGCAAGGAGAGCCTCCAGAGGCCCGAGGTCGAGCGTTTCCGCCGCCGCATCGAGTCGCGCTACCGCAAGCCCGAGAGCGCTCGGGTCCTGCTCCTCCTCCCCTGCTCGGCGCGCAAGCCCTACAGCGAGTCGCGCACGCACCGCCGCATCGCGGAATGGCTCGAGCGCGTTCCCGGTCGCGCCGCCGTGCACGAGGTCATCGTCACTTCGCCCCTGGGCGTCGTGCCGCGCGAGCTGGAGCGCGTCTACCCGGCCGCGCAGTACGATCTCCCCGTCACGGGCCACTGGGACGAGGACGAGCGCGCGATGATCCGCGGCGCCCTCGACGCGCTCCTCGAGCGCAACAAGTACGACCGCGTCATCGTCCACCTCGACGAAACGGAGATGGAGATCGTCGCGCCCGTGCTGACCGACTTCGAGCACACGGTCGAAGGCGACCCGCTCTCGAACGAGAGCCTCGGCGCGCTCGTTCGCGCGCTCAACGACGCCACGGCCGACGGCCCGCGCGTCACGTGGCGCGACCGCATGGCGGACGATCTCGCGGCCGTCGCGAGCTGGCAGTTCGGCGAAGCCGGACGGTCGCTCGCGGAAGGCGCGACGGCGCGCGGGAAGACCCCGTTCGTGCGCCTCTTCGACGGCGAGACGCAGCTCGCGATGCTCACCGACCGCGGGCTCTTGTCGCTCACGCTCGACGGCGGCCGCCGCCTCCTCGAGCGCGGCGCGTACCGCGTGGAGATCGAGGACTTCGTTCCGAAAGGCAGCGTCTTCTGCGTCGGCGTCAAGGGCGCCGACCGCGAGGTCCGTCCCGGGGACGAGGTGGTCCTCCACCACGCGGGCGACATCCGCGGCGTCGGCCGGGCGGCGCTCGCGGGGAGCGAGATGACGGAGGTTCGACGAGGCGTCGCGGTCGTCGGTCGCCACCACGTTGCCGCGAAGGAGGCGAGGAAATGACGCCCGAATTCACCAAGGTCGCGTTCTACCAGCCCCTCGCGAAGGCCTCGCGGGAGGCGCGCCGCCTGACGGTGCGCGACGACGACCCCACGGAGCCCTCGACCACGTTCACGCAGCCCGACCGGTGGGAGGGCAAGGAGGTCCAGGCGTTCGTCGTCATCCTCCGCACGCGGGGCTGCCGCTGGGCGCTCGGCGGAGGCTGCACGTTCTGCGGCTACGTGAACGACTCGTTCGTCCGCAAGATCGAGGCGAAGGAGCTGATCACGCAATTCACGAAGGCGCTCGCCTCGTACAAGGGCGAGCCCATCCTGAAGATCTACACCTCCGGCTCCTTCTTCGACCCGTACGAGGTCGCCGAGGAGGCGCAGAGCGCCATCGTCGCTCTCGTGCCCGGGAGCGTGCGGAAGCTCAACGTCGAGGCGCAGGCGCCCGACGTGACCGAATCGCGCGTCGCGGCCGTCGCGAAGGCGAAGCGGGTCGACCTCAAGCTCGAGGTCGGCGTCGGCCTCGAGAGCGCGAACCCCGCCGTCGCGCGCTACAGCGTCAACAAGGAGTTCTTCCTCGCCGACTTCGAGGCCGCCGCGAAGGCGGCCGCCGCCCACGGCGCGACGCTCAAGGCCTACACGATGGTGAAGCCGCCGTACCTCACGGAGGCGGAGGCCATCGAGGACGCCGTCGCGACCGCGCGCCTTGCGGGCCCGCACGCCTCCACCGTCTCGTTCAACCCGATGAACATCCAGAAGAACACGCTCGTCGAGCGGCTCTGGACGCGCGGCCAGTACCGCCCCCCGTGGCTCTGGAGCGTGGTCGAGGTCCTGAAGCGCGCGAAGGAGGCGACGTCGACGCCCGTGAAGAGCGACCCCGTCGCGGGCGGCAAGCACCGCGGCGCGCACAATTGCGGAACGTGCGACGACCACGTCCTCGCCGCGATCCAGGCCTTCAATGTGAGCCAGGACGTGCGCGTCTTCTCGTCGCTTGCGTGCGCGTGCCAGGAGACGTGGCGCGACGTCCTCGACCTCGAAGGGTTCCACCAGGGGCCGATCGGGGAGCTTGCGGACGACGCGTGATCACGCCAGGTTGATCCGGATCGCGAGCGCGTTGTTCGTGTAGTCCGACTCCTCGAGGATGCGGAGCGGGTTGACTTCGACCTCGAGGTAGTAGGCGCCGGACGTCGCGCCGTCGATCATGATCCACTGCCCGTGGACCGTGTAGTCGTAGAGGTCGCCCCACCCGACGCTGATGCCCTGGTCGACCATGCAGTCGCTGTAGCGCGGCGTGCCCGCGGGCATGACGCCGCGGGGCCCGCTCGTGTCCCGCAGGCAGAAGCCGACCTTGGTGCCCGCGAAGAACCCGTCCTTGAGGTGCGGGTTCGTGAGCAGGATGTCGTCGGCCGTCGCTTCCGGGTTCTTGTCGCGCAGGTCGCGGTACTCGAGGTACGCCGAGACGTCCCAGAGGCGGAAGACCGCGTAGTTCTGGAAATGGTAGTGGTCGTGGCACGGCTGGAACTCGAAGAAGTCGGGCTGGGTCTGCGGGTTGCCGAGCTTGAGATCGGCGTTGCCGATGTTCAGGGTCGTGATGGAGAAGCGCAGGTAGTTGTGGTCGCCCTCGGGCGCCATGCCTTCGCGCACCGCGCACGAGGCGGCCCCGAAGCTCATGTTCTCCTGCTTGAGGTCGCGGCGGAGGGTGAACTCGTCGACGACGAGGTCGGGGCAGCCGTCGGCGCAGCGCGCGGGTCCGGGATCCTGATCGGCTTTCGGTTCCTCGGACTGTCCCGCGGCCATGAGAACCGCCGCTGCCGAGACGCTCGCCGCCGCCAGGGCTCCGATCACGAGGGCCACCACGCGCCCGTTCATGCGCGTGGGCTCGACGAAACCGGGAAAGGGTTTGTGGAGCAACGATGCGGGTGGTCGCGCCTCGGCCGTTCAGAGCCCGACCTTCGCCGCGAGCGCGCGCCCGGTCTCGATGAGGCGATGCTTGACGGGCGAGAAGACGACGTCGATGGCGCGGTATTCGCGGAATTCGCCGCCGAAGCTTTTCTTGAAGGCGCGGATGCCGTCGCTCTGTCCGTGGACGGGCCTGAGGTCGACGCCTCCGAAGTCGTATCGCGCGATGCCGCGGGCCGCGAGGTGGTTCATGAGCGCCCAGTGGAGCCAGTTGCCGGCCCCCTTGGCCGGACGCAAGCCGCTTCCGCCGTGGAGGTAGTAGGCGGTGCCGCGGTCGTGCGCGATGAGGGCGACGGCCTGGGGGACGCCTTCCGCGTTGCGAGCGGCGTGGAACGTGAAGTGGCTCGGGGTGTCGCGGAGGCCTTCGAGGTAGGCGCGGGAGGGACCCGGGATGCCCTGACGGGCGAACGTCGCGTCGCTCATGCGGACGTAATCCTCGAACGCGGCGACGTCGAGGGTCTCGAAGCCGAGCTTCTCGCGGATCGCCGCCTTGACCTTGCGTCGGTGCGATTCGTCGAGGGCCTTGAAGCGGTCGGCTTCGGAGAGGCTCAGGTCGTTGACGTACGTCCCGTAGTTCGAGGTCGCGACGCGCGCGCCGAGGGCGCGGGCGGCATCGGCCGCGGCCTGGACGTCGTCGTCGCTCCATCGCAGGCTCGACACGCAGTTCATGCGCAGGATGGCGTGGCCGCGTCGGCGCAGCGTTTCGAGGAGGCTCCTCCAGGCTCGCGCGCGGTCGGCGCCTTCCGCAAGCACGGGCTCGGTCCAGGCCGCCGAGCCGACGAAGCCGAATTTCGCGTATTCGACGAGCCCCCAGCGCGTCGGACCCTTACCGCCGGCGTCCGCCTCGAGGAGCAGGGGCCTCCCCGGAGCGGGGCCACCGCGGGCCGCTGCGGCGAGGTATCCCGGGTGCGCGAACGCGGAGGGAAAATCCCGCGTCCAGGCGGGGTCGGCCATCGCTTCGCGGATCCCGATCGTTCGAGCCTCGTCCATCATGCGCAGTCCCAAGGGGCCGGCCGGGTGACAGGGGGAAAGGCCTCTGGTTCAAGAGCCGGTCGCACGTGGACATTTCCGCGCGATCCCGAGGGGCACGAGGACAAGGTACAAAGTCACGAGCGACCGAGCGCAGGGCATGGACCACGCCTGCGCCTGCGGCGAGCCCGCCCACTACATCCACGAATCGCGGAAGGATGCAGGACTCTGCCGCGACTGCTACCGATCGATGAGCGCGGAGGAGCGGCGCGCGTGGGTCGCGCGCAAGTCCGGGCGTTTCGCCTTCCTGCGCTCGTTCCGACCGTCGGAACCCCGTCCGTGACCTCACAGACAACCTCCCCCGACGGTAGATGAAACGGCCGATCATCCGCGGGTATATGACTATCGGGCGGCTTGCCTCAACCTATGGCGCGCCCCCCGGGCAAGGCCACGGAGATCAAGGGTCTGGACCTGACGACGTTCGCGACGCGTCTCGTGGGCGACCTTGCCGCCGAGTTGACCGCCGTCATGGGCGATAAACAAGCCCGCGAGGTCGTGAGCCTGGTGGGCCTCGGGATGGCCGAGGACCTCGAGCGGGCCGTCGCCCAAGGTGTCGTCAAGGATCCCGAAGGCCGCTTCTCCCCGGACGACGTCGGCAAGATCCTCGTCGAGGTCAAACGACGCATCCGCGGCGATTTCTCGGTCGAATCCGCGAGTTCGTCGCGCCTGGTCCTCACGAACCGCCGGTGCCCGTTCGGCGACGAGGTCAAGGGTCGGCCCGCGCTCTGCAAGATGACCTCGAGCGTGTTCGGCGGGGTCGCGGCGCGGCATTTCGGCGCGGCCACCGTCGAGATCGAGAAGGCGATCGCGCGCGGCGACGAGGGGTGCCGCGTCACCATTCTTCTCGGCGCAGCCGCGCCGAAGACCCGGTCCCCCTGGGTCGAGCACTACCGCGGCCCCGACTGAAGGCCCGTGACGCGGAAGAGGTATACGCCGGTCTCGCCGCGCTCGATGCCGGGCTCGCGATAGACTTCCACGTATCGCTCGTCGATGAAGAACTTGCCCCACGCCGCGTCCGTCATCGGGCGCGCCGTCTCGAACTGCCCCACGATGACCCCCTCGCGCGTGATGGGCGAGAGCATCACGAACTCGACGCGCTGCGCGTTGCCCGAAGGCAGGTCCACGCTCGACATCTCGCGGCGGGCGGCGTCGAACGTCGGCGCGTGGAAGGTCTCGATCGCGTAGTCCCACGTGCCGCGCATGCCCGCGACGCCGAAGAGCAGGGAGGAAAGACGGTGGTCGGCCGCGACGACCGAGCCCGGAGGAACGACGTCCGGATGGTCCCGGACCCACCGGATCGCGGCCATCTCCTCGTGCGTCACGCCTTCCTCGAAGCCGCCGACGGCCTCGCGCGGCGGCTGGCTCGTGAACGCGAGCGCGACCACGAGGACGATCGCGCCCATCCAGGCGACGCGGCGCACCGATCGTCGACGGGCCTCGTCGCGCGCGGCCGTCGCGGCCCATCGCCAGGCGGCGATCCATCCCGCGCCGGCAAGGATCGCGAGGGGCTCGAGGATGTATTCGACGTGCCGGTAGGCGGGAAGGACCTCGTTTGCCGTCGCGGCCGCGAAGGCGAGGGAACCCGCGATGGCGAGGGCCCAGGCGCTCACCGCGAGGCCGTCGCGGTGGAACATGAGGTACGCGCCCCCGAGCCCCGCGACGGCGAGGGCCGCGAAGACCGGCGCGGCGTAGAGGACGGTCGCGGGCGTCGCGGCGATGGCCGTTCCCGGAACCGCCGTGCCCATGAACACGATGGTGGCGGCGACCGGCACGAGAAGCGATGCCGCGCTCGCGACCGCCCAGAAACGGGGCCCGGGGAGGCGCGGCCGGTGCTCGACGCGCGGGGCGAGATGGCGCCGCGCGAGGACGGCCATGGGGAGCGCCGCGAGGATCGCGAGGAAGGCGCCCGCCGCGAGGTAGGGGCTCGAATCGAAGGCGTCGGCCACGATGCGCTCGCGGAAGGTGGGGAGGCCGAGCCAGAGCGAGGCGGCCGCGAGCGCGAGCGCGAGGGCGAAGGGCGCCTCGACGGCGAGACGCCGGCGCGAGGTCGTCTTCGCTCCGAGCTCCCGCAGGAAGGCGATGCCCACGACGGCGCCGACAAGGAAGTACGTCGTGAGATGGTGCGTTGCGAGGACCGCGATCCCCGCGAGGGCGAGCGGAACGACGAAGCGGCGGTCGTCGTAGGCGAGAAGCAGCGATACGATCGCGAGCAGCGCGAGCAGGTGGCCGACCGTGCCGGGCATCGCGTGGCTCGTGACGATGACGTGGGGCGCGGCGAGCGCGACGATCGCGGACGCGGCGAGGCCGACGAGCGGGTCGCCGCTCACGGCCCGAGCCACGATGAAGACCCCGAAAACGACGAGCGCCCCGACAACCGGGCCGGTCAGGGCGACGGCCGTCGCGACGTCGAGGCCCGTCGCGGCCGCGACGGCGCCGGCAAGCGCGTAGAATCCGGGGAAGGACGGATACACGATCCCCCATCCCTCGTACTCCGCGACGTGGCGCCCGTCGGCGACGAGCCTCTCGGTGAGGTACAGGTATTCGCCCGAATCGGAACCCCAGACCGCGAACGTGGCGAGGGGGGCGAGCCGCGCGGCGAGGGCTGCGAGGAGCACGAGGGCGAGCGCGACGCGCACGAAGGCGGGGGTCGCAAAGGCGCGCCATGAAGCCTCGGCGGTCGCCGAGCGGGCGCCCGAGAGGACGGACATCGCGCCGCGAGACGCGGCGCGGATGTTAAACCCTTGGCCGGTTCATTCCGCCGGGAGGCGGTAGACGCCGACGCCGCCCCCGACGCGCTTGGGCAGAACGACCTCGAGCACGCCGTTGTTGAAGTGGGCTTCGGCGGCGTCCGGCCGGACCTCCGACGGGAGGGCGATCGAGCGCTCGAAGCTCGGAAACCGTTCGCGGCGGAGGTACCCCTTCACGGCGTCGATGCCGCGGGCGAGGGCGGAAATCACGACGCGCTGGGGGCTCACGTCGACGCGGATGTCTTCGCGCTCGGCGCCCGGAATCTCGCAGGCGACGATGAGCGCGTCCGTCTCCTCGATGATCTCGATGTCGGGCGCGCGCGGCCGCCAGGTGAAGTCCGCGCGAAGGCCCTTCGGATCGATCTCATCGGAGGGTGAGCGCACCAGTCCCGATCACCAGGCTTCGGTCGCCCTCTGTTCAGGATAAGCCGTCTGGCGCAAGAGTCGATGATTCGCGACGGATCGGGCAGGATGATTCAAGCCGGGTCGCACGCTTCGACGCGTGTGCGCGTCACGGTCTTCGGCTCGGTGGCCTTCGACACGGTCGGCCTCGTCGATCGATTGCCGGAGCCCGAATCGACCGCGCGGGTCGCAAGCCTCGCGTTGGTCCCGGGTGGAGCCGCGGGCAACGTCGCGGCCCGCCTCGGCGCCCTCGGCGCTCGCCCCGCGCTCGCGGCGACGGTCGGACCCGATTTCGGGGGAAGCGCGTACGAGCGGGCGCTCGCGAAGCTGGGGGTCGATCTCTCGCGGCTCGTCCGCGTGGAGGAAGCGACGGCGCACGCGTTCATCTTCAACGCGCCCGATGGGCACCAGGTGCTCTTCTTCCACCCGGGCGCCTCGACGCGGCTCGCCGCGATGCCCGTCCGGGAGACGGACCTCGCGCATTTCAGCGCGGGCGAGATTCCCGCCTATCCCGCGCACATGGAGCGGGCCGAGTACGTGACGTTCGACCCCGGCCAGGAAGTGTACCACCGGCCGATCGCCGACATCGAAGCGTGTCTTCCGCACGTCGACGTGTGGTTCGGCAACAAGCGCGAGCTCGATCGCCTCGCCCGAGCCTCGCCCGCGCTTGCGATCAGGGCCATGCTGAAAACGGGCGTCGATGCCGTCGTGGAAACGCGCGGCGGCGAAGGGACGCTCGTCCACACGGCCGCGGGCTCGACGGTCATTCCCGCCGTGCCCGCGCAGCTCGTGGACGCGACGGGGGCGGGCGATGCGCACCGCGCGGGCTATCTTTTAGCCCTTGCCGGCGGACTCGGCTTCGAGGACGCGGCGCGCGTCGCGAGCGCCTCCGCGGCCTTCGCGGTGGAAACACTCGGGCCGCAGACGTCGCTTCCGGACGCGCGCGCCGTCGCCGCGCGATATGCCGCGACCTTCGGGCGCTGGCCGCTCTGATCAGCGGCGGCGGGCGAGGAGCGCGGCGACGCCGAGAAGCGAGACGATCGCGAGAAGGGACGGCGCCGGGATGCGCTGGGTCGGGACGTCGACGGACGCGGGAAGATCGATCCAGCCTTCGGTCCTCGCGAGATTGCCCGCGAAGTCCGTCGTCTCGACGACGACCGAGTGGTTGCCCGGGGGAAGCGGGCCTTCGAGCGGGACCGTGACGACCCGCGATCCGTTCTCCCGCGCGTCGAACGTCGCGTTCACCCGCTCCACGCCATTGAGAAGGAGCCGGACGGACCGGATGCCGCCCGCGTCGCGCGCGAGGACGTCGAATGCGGTCGCGCCCGGCTTGTACGAGAACGAGGCGACGGGGCGCGTCTCGTCCCACGCGAACGTCGCGTTCGCTCGGGCGGCGCGTCCCCACGCGTCGTGGACGGTCGCAAGCGCGATCCACGCTCCCTCCGGGAGGCCCTTGAGGTCCACGTCGTAGACTGTCGCGCCCCCGTCTACCCCGACGACCGCGATCCCGGGCCCGGTCGGCCAGTTGGACGGCGCCCCGACGAGCGCGACGCGCACCTCGAGGGGCGCGAGACCATGCCCGGTGACCCGCGCGCGAAGCGATCCCGCGATCGGCGAGGGTGTCTCGAAGGCGAGCGTCGGGGCCGCGGCGTTCCCGCGCACGATGGCGGGAAGCGCGAGATCCGCGCCCGCGACGAGCGGCTTAGGCCCGAGGAGGAAGGGCTCGGCGGAGACGACGCGCACGGACGCGAGGCCCCCGTCGGCGAAGCCCGCAAGATGAAGCGCCCCGTCGCGCGTCTCGACGACGACCGTGGCGTTGCCCGCGCCGCGCGGGTCGAGGACGCCGACGCCGGGCACCGTGAGCGCGCCGCCCGCCGCGTCGAAAGCGGCTCCGGGAGGGGCGTACCAGAAGGTCCATGCGAGCCGCGCGCGGTTGCCGCGCGCGTCGTCCACCGTCGCTTCGAGCCGGTGGGGGCCGGGGGCGAGGCCCGCGAGGGTCGCGGTCGCGGATTCGTTCGTGGCGGAAACGGCGATGCGGCGTCCGTCGAGGTCCACGAGCACGCCGGTGGCGGGAATCGCGCTCGCCGCGTCGCGGTACCGGAGCGTGAGCGACGGGGCGGCGTCGCGCACGACCCCGACGGGACCGTGCGCGAGGATCGCGGGAGGCTCGGTCTCGAAGGCCCCGCCGGTCGTGTTCGTCGCGTCGGATCCCGCGGCGCCCGGGCAGGACACCTCGGAGCCCGTCCCCACCTGGTCCTGCGCGGCGCAGGGGGCCGGGAGCCCGAGGTTCGTCGTCGAGCCGGGGGCGTTCCCGACCGTGAAGGTCCAGTCGAAGTGGGCGAGCCGGCCGAAGGCGTCCTTGACGTCGACGGAAACCGTGACCGAGCCGTCGAGGTCCGCGGCCGGGACGTGCGTGAAGCCGCCGCCGGTCAGCGTGAGCGAGGTGGCGGGAACGGTCTGGCCGTTCACCTGCACGACCACCGAGGCGACATCGACGCCCGAGGGGTCCGCCCAGGAGAGGCCGATGACGGGGCGCTTCACGTCGACGATGCGGCCGCTCGCCGGCTGCGGCGCGAAGAGCGCGGGCGCCTGCGAGTCGGTGACGTGGAGCGCCTTCGCGGGCGTGAGAAGCCGGCCGTTGCGGGCGTCGTGCGCCTCGAGACGCGCCCACAGCAGGCCCGGCGTGAGCTGGAGGTCGAAGGTGACGGAGAGGATCCCGCCCGCGCTCGACACGGTCGAGGGCTCGGCGAAACGGGCGTCGGCGGGCGCGCCCGCGAGCGGATCCGTCAGGTTCCAGACGAGCCGCGCGCGGTCGGCCCCGGAGACGTTGGCGGTGACGCGCACGAGGCCCTGCGTCGCGGAGGCCGGAAGGGTGAGATCGACGAGCGTCGGGGCGGTCGTCGCCGCGCGGAGGACGGTGAAGGGCGCGAAGCCCGCGGCGAGATCGGCGGCCGTATCGTTGATCCAGAGCGCGCGGACGCGCAACAGGCCCGGTCCGAAGGCGTCGAGATCGAAGACAACGTCGGTGCGGCCGCCGTTCGCCGTCGCGACGCCGGTGACCCAGGCCGCGGCGCCTCCCTCGGGGGCGACGAGCGCCCGTCCGTCGAGCGCGCCGGCGCCCGTGGGCCCGGAGGCCCCGTTGGCGCGGAGATGACGCCCGTCCCACGCGAGCGCGCCGGGTTCCACGCCGGGCGCGACGCCCGCGCCGGGCGCCCCCGCGGTCCGGACGGGTCCGTCGAGGATCGCCGTGACGCCCGCGAGGGTCGTGGCCTGGACGTCGAACTCGATCGTCGCGCCCTCCGCGACGGGGCCGACGTCGGCGACCCAGAGCGTGTCCCTGAGCCACCGCGCGGGCGCTCCCGCGATGGTGACGGACGCGAGTCCCGCGCCCTCCGCGCTCGCGTTCACGTAGGCCCGAACGCGGGCGTTCGCGGGGACGGCGTCGGGCACGCCGAGGCCCGAGAGCATCGGCGCCTGCGGAGCGACGAGGTAGTTCGTCGCCACGGTGCGCGCGTGGGCGCCGTCGACCACGGAGAGACCCGCGACGTGCGGGCCCGGGCCCTGGTGGCCGAGCGTGGCGGTCGCGGTCGTGGCCGCGGGCGCGGTCGTGAGGAGGCCGAAGCCGCCGTCGAGGAGGACCGCGCGCGCGACCACGGGCGTGGCGAAGGTCGCGGTCACGCTCGCGGGACGGGCGGCGAGGATGCTCCCGGGCGCGGGCGTCAGACCGGTGTCGGCGGGACCCGTCGGCGCGGCGACGAGGGTCGTCGAGAGGGTTCCCGCATTGCCCGTGATGTCCTTGGCCTCGACGTCGACGGCGTAGGTCCCGGCGGCGGGGGCCTCGAACACGGCGACCCACGTGAACTTGGTCGCGCGTTCGAAGGTCACGGTGCACGGCGCGCACCCGGGCCCGTCGAGGTCGGCGGAGGGCGCGGGCGAGGCGGCGAGCGTCTCGGAGGCCGCGAGGCGCAGCGGCATCGCGCCCGCGGCGACGGCGGGAATCGCCGCGAGCGAGAGCGCGGGGGGCGTCGTGTCGATCGCGAACTGGAGCGACGCGCGCCCTTCGCGACCGGCGACGTCGATGGCGACCGCGGTGAAGGTGTACGTGCCCTCGCCCGAGACCGCGACGGGGTCGGTGTACGCGGTCCAGGCTCCGACGACGCCGTCCTTCGTGAGGAAGTACGAGCGGTTGGAGATCCCCGATCCGCCGGGGAAGTCCTGGTAGCTCACCGCGATGCTGACGCCCGCGCTGTAGCGGCGCACGGTCGGAGACGCGGGGTCGATGACGGCTCCCGGCGGGTTCGTGATGATGGCGCGGGGGTCGCGCGTGTCGAGCCGGACCGTCAGGCTGCGGGTCGTTTCGACGTTCCCGTCGCGGTCCGTGGAGTAGTATTGGACGACGTTCGTGCCGTCGGTCGTGACGGAGATGGCGTTGCCCGCGACGAAGGGATTCGCGCCGATGCGGCGATACGTCGTGTCGACCCCGCTCCCGTTGTCGATGGCGGCGAACGCGACGGTCACCGGGCTCGCCCGGTACCAACCGTTCGACCCGAGCGTGCCCGAAGGCGTCGCGGTCGTGAACGGGGGGTCGGTCTCGGCGGCGGCGACCGGCTTCGCGGTGGCGACGAGCCCCACGATCACGAGGAGCGAGATCGCCGCTCGTAGAGATCGCTCTGATCCGCTCATGTGTCACTGCCCCGCATGCGGACAGAGCATACTCCCTATTATACCCATGCGCACGCGCGCGATGTCATACGAACTCCTCCGCGACCGGATTTCCTGGGGAAAACGTTCTGCGCCATGCGTCAGGGAGCGGGTCGGTACGGGGGAGGCACCGTCGCGAGGGCGGCGTCCACGGTGGTGTCGGGCGCGGTCGCATAGACCCATCGCAGGAGCGCCTCCTCGGACTCGGCTTCGAGGCCCACCTCGATGTCGCCGAGCGCGGAGGCGGGGGGCGAGAAGTGCGGTCGGCCGGCTGCGGCCGCCTGCTTGCCGAGCCGGAACGCGAGCGATGCGGCGCCGTGGGGGTGTCCCCGCAGCATCCCGCCGCGCGCGCTGTCGGGGATGCGGTGGTTGGCGATGAGCTCCGCGAGCCGGTCCAGGCTCTCGGCCTGCGCGACGAGGCCATCGGGGGCGATCTCGACGAGGGCGTCGGGGAAGACGTTCCTGACCGCGGCCTCGACCTTCGCGGGGTCCTCGGTGGCGCGGATGGGCGCCCGGATGCGGATGCGTCGCACGGCGCGCGAAGCCGCCGCCCTGGCGATAAAGCGTTCGCGAGCGGGCGCCTTGTCCCGGGAATCGTAATTTCCCGAGGAATTTCGACCCGGCAAACGTACAAATAGTCCCATAGACTTGCACGCCTCGATCCCCATGCAGGCGGCCGAGGCTCTGCGCGAGGTCAAGAAGGCCGAATCCGAGGTCCGTCGCCTCAAGGAAGAGGCGGCCCGCGAGAAGGCGCGCCTCCTCCGCGAAGCCGAGCGCCGCGCGGCGGACGTCGTCGAGAAGGCCCGCAAGGACGCCGATCTCGCCCACACGGCCGCGCTCGAGGGCGCGAAGGCCGCCGTCGCGCAGGACCGCGCCAAGATCCTCAAGGCCGGCGACGCCGAGGCCACCAAGCTCCGCGGCCGCACGAAGGGCCCCGAGTTCGCGAAGGCCGTGGACGTCCTCGTGAAGAATTTCGAGAGCAAGATCGGGCTCTCGGGCAAGTGAGGATCCATGGCGCTCAAGCCGGAACCGATGCAGCGGGTCCTCGTCATCTCCTCGCGGGACCGCGAACGCGCGATCATCGAGACGCTCTACAAGCTCCGCGTCGCGCACATCGTGGATCACGTCGAGGGACGCGACGCCGCGTTCGCCGACTTCCGGCTCGGCCGCTCCCTTCCTGAATCCTCCAAGGCCTCGGAGCGCCTCGTGCGCATCCGCGGCATGATCCGCGCCCTCGGCCTCGAGGGCAAGAAGCCCGCGCGCGCGAGCGCGGGCCGCGCGATCGACGAACAGCTCGAGACCGCGGTCTTCGCGGCCGAGCAGGACGTCGCCGGCGCCGCCGAGTCCAAGGCGAAGGCTCAGGCCGCGATCGACGCGCTCACCGAGGAGGAGACGCGCCTGCGCCCCCTCGCCTCCCTTCCGTTCGATCTCGAGGACTTCCGCGGCTACGAGAGCCTCGCGGTCTTCGTCGGCGCGACCGCCGAGCCCGTTGACGCCGCAATCCGCGCGGCCGCGCCGGACGCGGAGGTCTTCCGCGGCGAGGGCAACCTCGTCGCCGTCTTCGCGCCCGTCGCCTCGCGCGACGCCGTCGCGGACGCGCTCTTCAAGGCCGGCTACCGCGAAACGAGCGTGCCCGAGGGCGCGGGCTCCATCCCCGCGCGCCTCGCCGCGATCGAGCAGGAGCGCGCGGGCCTCAAGGTCCGCCTCGAGCAGTCGGAATCGCGCCTCGCGGACCTCGCGGCGCGCCACGGCGACTTCCTCCTTGCGGCCGAGGAGCATCTCGCGATCGAGGTCGAGAAGGCCGAAGCCCCGCTCACGTTCGCCTCGACGGAGCACGCCTTCGCGGTCGACGCCTGGGTCCCCGCCGAGGACGTCGGCTCCCTCAAGGCTGCCCTCGACCAGGCGACGTCGGGCAACGTGCACATTGTCGAGCGCGAGCGCGCGGCGGACCACCACGCCCACGGGCACGGCCCGGAGCACCTCGTCGAGACGCACGGCGAGACCGCCGCGCACGAGGAGCCCCCGACCAAGCTCAAGAACGCGGCGGGCGCCAACCAGTTCCAGTTCTTCACGGAGATGTTCTCGGTCCCGAAGTGGAACGAGATCGATCCCACCATCGTCCTCGCCCTCACGTTCCCGTTCTTCTACGGGCTCATGATCGGCGACGCGGGCTACGGCGTCCTCATGGCGCTCGTCGGCCTCCTCCTGCTCAAGCTCGTCAAGAAGGCCGGCACCGGCGGCCGCGAACTCGGCTTCGCGTTCCTCGTCTCCGGTATCGTCGCCTTCTCCTTCGGCTTCTTCGTCTTCGAGGACGCCTTCGGCATTCCCTTCGACGCGCCGCACACCGCCGTCGAGGAGATGAAGGCCCACGGCGAGGCGCTCACGTGCGCCGCCTTCCAGTCCTCGCACGCCGAGACGACGTGGCGCTGCCTCCTCACGGGGCAGTTCAAGGAAGGCCACCCTTACGTGCACAAGCTCGCGGAAGTGGGCGATCTGCTCATCTTCTCCGTCGTCGCCGCGTTCTTCCACCTCGGCGTCGGCTTCCTCTTCGGCGTCCTCAACGAGGCCGGCCACTCGAAGAAGCACGCGATCGCGAAGGCGAGCTGGATCCTCGTCCTCTCGGGCTTCATGATCCTCGTGCTGAGCCAGGCCGGTTCGCTCGCGCCCCGCGTCGGCGGCTTCCTCGCCGCGCTCCTGCCCGCCGCAGCCTTCGATCCGCTCATGGCGGGCGCCTTCATCGGCCTCGGCGTCCTCGGCCTCGTCGTCACGGAAGGCGCGATCGCCCTCCTCGAGGTCCCGTCGCTCCTCGCGAACATGCTGTCGTACACGCGTCTCGCGGGCGTCGGCGTCGCGAAGGGCGCGATGGTCGCAGCCTTCAACGGGCTCACGCTCGTCGCGATGACGCTCACCGGCGGCAGCCTCGTGATCGCCGTGGTCGGCATCGTCCTCTTCGCCATCTGCCAACTCCTTGTCTTCGGCCTCGGGCTCCTGAGCTCGGGCATCCAGGCCATCCGGTTGAACTACGTGGAGTTCTTCACGAAGTTCTACAAGGGTGGCGGCAAGAAGTTCTCGCCGTTCGGGCGAGTCAGGGAATTCACAACGGAATAAGGGAGATATTCGGAATGAACGTCCGCAAGACCGTCAGCCGCATCCTCATGAGCACCGGCCTCTTCATGATCACCCTCGGCGTCATCGGCTCGGCCACGGCCGCCGAGAACGCGACGGGCGGTGTCGTCCAGGACAACAGCACGATGGGCCTCGCGATCGGCGCGGGCCTCGCGATCGGCCTCGCCGGCCTCGCGACGGGTATCGCGCAGAAGGACATCGGCGCGGCCGCCGTCGGCGCGACCGCGGAGGACGCGGGCTTCCTCGGCCGCGGTATCCTGCTCGTGGCCATCCCCGAGACGATCGTCATCTTCGGGTTCGTCGTCGCTTTCCTGCTCCTCGGCAAGATCGCGTAGACGGGCCAACACGGAAGTGAACCCACATGGCGCTCGAGAAAGTCGTCGAGAACGTCCTGGCGCAGGGCCGCGCCGCCGCGAAGAAGGAGATCGACGCGGCGCGCGCGGAAGCGGACGCCATCGTCCAGAGCGCGGAGCGCGAGGCCGCGGCCATCCGCGCCCGCCGCGAGGCCGAGGCGAAGACCGCCGCCGAATCGCTCCGCAAGCGCGACCTCGCGTCCGCGGAGCTCGAAGGCAAGAAGGTCCGCCTGAACGCGCAGAAGGACGTCCTCGCGGAGGCCCGCAAGGCCGTCCTCGAGCGCCTCGCGAAGCTCCCCGCGGAGCGCCGCGCCCAGCACATCCAGACGCTCCTCAAGCGCGCGATGCCGAACGGCCTCGTGTACGTCGCGGCCCAGGACAAGGCGGCCGCGGAGAAGCTCGGTGTCAAGGTCGCGGGCACGATCGACGCCCTCGGGGGCGTCGTCGTGGTCTCCCCGGACGGGGCGACGCGCGAGGACTTCACCTACGAAGCCCTCCTGGACGACGTGTGGAACGCAAGCCTGCACGAGGTCGCGGGCCTGCTCTTCAAGGAGTGAGAACGTGAAGCTCACGGACGCGGCGCTGCAATCGTCGGCCACCGGCAACTACGCCTACGTCACGGCCCGCGTCCGGGCGCGCGAGACGAAGCTCATCCCGGCGACGGAGTACCAGAAGCTCCTTGCCATGGACGTCTTCGAGATCTCGCGCTACATCCAGGAAGGCAACTACAAGCGCGAGGTCGACGAGCTCGCCGCGAAGTACCGCGGCGCGGCCCTGATCGAGCGCGCCGGGCGCCTGCGCCTCGCGCGCACCTACCAGGAGGTCATCCGCTGGTCCACCGGCGACATCCGCCGGATGGTCCTGCTCTACCTCCAACGCTACGACGTGTACAACGTCAAGACGATCCTCCGCGGCCGCTTCGCGGGCGTGTCGGACGAGGAGATCGCCTCGTCGCTCATCCCGGCGGGCGCGCTCTCCGCGGACGACCTCAAGGAGCTCCTGCGCTTCCAGAGCCTCGAGGAGAGCGTCGCCGCCCTTCAGCGCACGCCGTACGGCGCCGCGCTCGGCGACGGCGTCGCGGGCGACGGCGGCCTCGCGAAGGCCGAGAACGCGCTCGACATGCGCTACTACGAGCTGCTCCTCGCGAGCGTCGAGCCCAACTCGCACGCGAACCGCGCCCTCCTCGCGTTCCTGCGCGCGGAAGTCGACGCGATCAACCTCAAGACCGTGATCCGCGCGCGGGTCGCCGGCCTGGAGGACGTCGGCGAGTACCTGCTCAAGGGCGGCAAGGAGATCTCCGGCGAGGTCGCGCGGCGCATGCTCCGCGCGACGCCCGAGGAAGCGGCCCGCGAGCTCGAGTCCACCCGCTTCGCGCCCGTCGCGGACGCGGTGAAGAGGACGCTCGAGACGTCCAACCTGAACGCGGCGGTCACCGCGATCGACAAGCTCGTGCTCGACAGCTCGTCGACGTTCTCGAACCGCTACCCGCTCTCCATCCTGCCGATCATCGACTTCGTCGTGCGGCAGCGCATCGAGACGGACAACCTGCGCATCATCGCGCGGGGCAAGCAGACGGGCCTCCGCGAGGAGACCCTGAAGGAGCTCATCCGGGTGGTTCTATGAGCAAGGCCATCGCCGTCATCGGGGACGAGGACTTCGTGCTCGGCTTCCAGCTCGCCGGCATCCGCCGCGCCGAGAAGGCCGAAACCCCGGAAGAGTTCACGGCCGCCGTCGACAAGGTCCTCACGGGCCCGAAGGACGTCGGCATCCTCATCGTCAACGCGAAGGACGTGCCCGGCCTCGCGCCCAACGTCCGACGCCGCCTCAGCGAATCCATCGACCCCGTCGTCATCCAGATGGGCGGCGAGGCGGGCGGCGACCTGCGCGAGAAGGTCAAGCGAGCAATCGGCATCGACCTTTACAAGGAATGACATTCAAGAGGTGCATCCCATGGCTCAAGAGGCGGTAACTCAGAAGAAGACCGGCGCGAAGGGCTCGATCTTCCGCGTCGCGGGCCCCGTCGTGACCGCGCAGGGCATCAACGCCCGCATGTACGAGGTCGTCTTCGTCGGCAACGAAGGCCTCATGGGCGAGGTCATCGAGATCGCGGGCGACAAGACGGTCATCCAGGTCTACGAGGACACCTCGGGCATCAAGCCCGGCGAGCCCGTGCGCGAAACCGGCGCCTCGCTCTCGGTCGAGCTCGGCCCCGGCCTCCTCACGTCCATCTACGACGGCATCCAGCGCCCCCTCGAGGTCCTCCAGGACCAGATGGGCGACTTCATCCTCCGCGGCGTCAACGCGCCCGGCCTCGACCACAAGAAGAAGTGGGACTTCGTCCCCACCGCGAAGGCGGGCGACAAGGTCAAGGGCGGCTCGATCCTCGGCACGGTCCAGGAGACCGAGACGATCGTCCACACGATCATGGTCCCCCCGGGCGTCAAGGAGACCACGATCCAGTCCCTCAACAAGGGCTCGTTCACGATCGACGAGGTCGTCGGCAAGCTCGCGGACGGCACGGAGCTGCGCCTCATGCACAAGTGGCCCGTCCGCGTCCCGCGCCCGGTCACGAACAAGCTCCGCCCCGACATCCCCCTCATCACCGGCATGCGCATCCTCGACGGTCTCTTCCCCGTCGCGAAGGGCGGCACGGCGGCCATCCCCGGCCCCTTCGGGTCGGGCAAGACCGTCACGCAGCAGTCCCTCGCCAAGTTCTCGGACGCTCAGATCGTCGTCTACATCGGCTGCGGCGAGCGCGGCAACGAGATGACCGAGGTTCTCACGGAGTTCCCGCACCTCGAGGACCCGAACACGAAGAAGCCGCTCATGAACCGCACGGTGCTCATCGCGAACACGAGCAACATGCCCGTCGCCGCCCGCGAAGCCTCCGTGTACACGGGCATCACGATCGCGGAATACTACCGCGACATGGGCTACGACGTGTCCCTCATGGCCGACTCCACCTCCCGGTGGGCCGAGGCCATGCGTGAGATCTCCTCCCGTCTCGAGGAGATGCCCGGCGAAGAAGGCTACCCCGCCTACCTCGCCGCGCGCCTCGCCGAGTTCTACGAGCGCGCCGGCCGCGTCAACACGCTCTCGGGCAAGACCGGCTCGGTCACCGTCATCGGCGCCGTGTCGCCGCCCGGCGGCGACTTCTCGGAGCCCGTCACGCAGAACACGCTCCGCATCGTGAAGGTCTTCTGGGCCCTCGACGCGAAGCTCGCCCAGCGCCGCCACTTCCCCGCCATCAACTGGCTCGACTCCTACTCCCTCTACGAGAGCGACCTCGTGCCCTGGTACGAGGCGCACGTCGCGAAGGACTGGGGCGCGCTCCGCACGTGGGGCGCGACGGTCCTCGGCACGGAAGCCGAGCTGCAGGACATCGTGCAGCTCGTCGGCTCGGACGCCCTCCCCGAGGAGCAGCAGCTCACGCTCGAAGTGGCCCGCGGCATCCGCGAGGTCTTCCTCCAGCAGAACGCCTTCCACGCGATCGACGCGTACGCGCCCCTGCGCAAGCAGTACGACGTGCTCGTCGCCCTCAAGAAGTACGAGGAGCTCGCGCGCGGCGCGCTCGCCTCGGGCGTGCCGCTTGCGGACGTGCTGAAGGTCAACATCCGCGGCGACCTCGCGAAGGCGAAGTTCGAGGCGGAGTGGGAATCGAACTACAAGGCGGTTCTCGACCGGCTGCAGCGGGAGTTTGCGGCGCTGAAGAGCGCGTAGGCCGCTCGATCGGGTCCCGGGGCGACCCGGGGCCGCGTCCGCCTTTCTACCACTCCGCAAGGCTCAGGATACGATGACGTTCTTGTCGGCATCTTCGCTTTGATATTCTAGTCGCCTGGCTAGGAAGGGCAGGAAGACTCTAAGGCCCATCCACCCATCCTTTCATTGAACGGACGAGGCGGCCTCGAACGATCCGGCGCAAATTACCTGTGCCCTCGACCGCGTGTCCTAACGGAGGGAGGCATGGAATCAGAGGTGGGCGGAAACGCCGGGGGCTCCGATACGAGTTCCCAAGGTTGGGATGAATCCCACCTCCTCAAGCATTGGGGCAAGTCGGCATCCAATGGCAAGTACCATGCCCTGCCGTGGCACCTTCTCGATGTCAGCGCCGTCGGAGTTACCCTGCTCCGAGCAAGTCCTGCCCTGCGGGAAGGCTGGGCTCAAAGCCTCCACCTGAGGCCCGACGGCCTCGAAACGCTCTTAACCTTGGGCCTGGCCGTCCACGATATCGGAAAATTCTGCGATCGCTTCCAAGCGCTCGACCGCGAGCACTTTGAGCGGGTCTGGCCAGGCAAGACCCCCCGGCTCTATCAACCCCACCATACGACCCTCGGGAGCGTCCTCCTCAAATCCCACATCATTCCATCGCTCGCGAAATCTCTCGCCGAAGTTCACCCGTGGAGCGAGGGCGAATGGCGTCACGTCCTTTGGGCGCTCGAAGGCGCCTTCACCGGCCACCACGGGCAACCGCCTGAGGCCCTCCAGACGTCGGTTGGCATTTGGGACGAGGAGGGAATCGAAAGCGGCACCCGTTGGGTCGAGGCGCTCCGCAAGCTTGCACCGCTGGAAACCCTTTGGCGCGACGGCGTTTCGGCCGAAGATCTTCATGCCGCCATCAGGGCAGGATCCTGGCACATCGCAGGTTTCGCGGTCCTCTGCGACTGGGTCGGCTCGAACGAGGCCTGGTTTCCGCGATCGAGCGAGGCATCCTCTCTCCAAGTCTATTTTGCGTCGGCGATGCAACGCGCTGAACTCGCCATCCGTGGTTTGGGCATTCTCTCAACGCCGATTGCCACGCCGGCGACAACGCGCGAGATGTTCCGATTCCCTCCGACCCCGCTCCAGATGGCCGTGGAAGCATGGAAACCAAGCACCGGCCCCCACCTCGTGATCATGGAAGACACGACGGGGTCCGGCAAAACCGAAGCGAGCCTCCTCGCGGTGCACCGTATCATGCGGACCGGAGAGGCTACGGGGTTCTATTTCGCCTTGCCTACCCAGGCGACCGCGAACGCGATGTACAGTCGCCTCAAGATTGCAGCACCGCAGATTTTCCAGAAGCCAAGCGAGGCCGCGCTCGTCCTATCGCACTCGGGGCGGCTCGCGATGAGCAACTTCAGAAACGACGTCCTCGAATCGCTCCAAGATCGGGCTTCAGGCAGCGACACGGGGAGACTCGAATGCACGCGATGGCTTGCGGACTCCCGAAAGAAGACATTCCTTGCCCACGTCGGTGTCGGAACGATCGATCAAGCCCTCTTGGCCGTACTGCCCGTCAAACATCAATCGTTGCGCCTCTTCGGACTCGCCTCCCGAGTTCTCGTCGTTGACGAAGTCCACGCTTATGACCCTCACGCCACAGCCCTCCTTGAGGCCCTTCTCCGGTTCCACACGAGGGCGGGAGGGTCGACCATCCTTCTCTCCGCCACCCTCCCTTTGCATCTCCGCGACCGATTTTCGCGTGCGTTCGCCGAGGAATGCGGAGTGGATCACGCGAATTCCCAGAACCGTGCCTATCCTCTCTTGACCCAAATCGACGGTTCGGGCAGCTGCAAGGAAACAGCCATCGCGCCGCGGGAGGGATCAGCCCGGTCTTTCGACCTGCAGTTCCTCCACGCGCAGGACGACGTGTTTCAGGCCATCCAGGCCGCGCAGCAAAATGGGCAATCGGTCTGCTGGATCCGGAACACCGTTCGAGAAGCCGTCGAGGCCTGGGACAAACTATCTGACCTCAGCCCCTCACTGATCCACGCCCGATTCACAGAAGCGGATCGCCGCCGACACGAGAACGAACTCCTCGCCTGGGCGGGCCCGAACGGGCAGGCTCACGACAGACGGGGACGCGTCCTCATCGCGACCCAGGTCGTCGAACAATCGCTCGACCTCGATTTCGATCTGGTGATCACAGATCTGGCACCGATCGAACTCCTTCTGCAACGCGCCGGCCGCCTCCAACGTCACCCCGGCCGCCAACGCCCGATCGGCGGGGCCCCGGTCCTCCTCGTGCATGCACCCGCGTGGGACGATCAGCCGCCGGCGAATTGGGTCCAAGGGTGGTCAAAAGGAACAGCCGCTGTGTACCCCGACCACGGGCGGCTATGGCTCACATGCGCCACATTGAGGTCCTTCAGCCGCATCCGGATTCCAGAGGACGCGAGAAACCTCATCGAAGCAGTCTATGGGCCAACGGTCTACTCTCGCCTGCCCCCGGAGCTTCTTGAGATCACCCAGCGTGCTGAAGCCGAAGCCATGGCGCAACAAAGCCACGCGCACCTCAAGGCCCTCAAACTCGACGCGGGCTACTCGACTCGCGACGGCCGGTGGGAGGACCCGGATCGGGCAAAGACCCGCGCGGGTCTCGAGAGCGTCGACCTCCACCTCGCGACTCGGGACCCTGACGGGATTAAGCCATTGGACGAGGAAGGCTGGGATGGATCGCGACTCCGCATCTCCCGTTCAGTGGCCTTGGCTGCAGGGTTGATCGAGGACGCGCCGAGCGCGGATCCGTTGACACCTGCGAACGTCGTCGTCCTGGAGCGCACCGGCAATCAATCCTGGAGTCAGGCGAGGAGCACAGAAGGCCGCCGCTGGAAATTGTCCTACTCGATGACTCGAGGCTTCGAAGTCAAGGAGGAAAAATGAAGCTGAACCTGATCTCGGATCCATGGATCCCGGTCGCCACGCCAGGAGGTTACCGCAGGATTCGACCCACGGAAATCATCAGCAGCGCCGCGAAGGGCCCCGCCAGCCCCAGGCCGGATTTCGACGCGGCGCTCTACGAGATCATCATCGGGCTCTATCAGACCGTCCTCGCACCCAAGAGCGAGATATCATGGGAAGGGATGTTCGATAAGCCTCCTTCCGAGGCCGAACTAGCCTCCAAATTCGCCCCGTTCAGCAACGCATTCGAGCTGACGTCCAGCCGACAACCGTTCTTGCAAGAAACGGGCCTTGAGGGCGCGGCCGAACCCATTTCGGGCCTTCTCATCGACACCCCGGGCGATGCGACCATCGACGACAACAAGGATTTGTTTATCCGGAGACGGCCCGAGGCCTTCATTTGCGGACCTTGCACGGCCCTCGCACTCTTCACGCTCCAATCGTTCTCTCCTGCAGGCGGTCGCGGCAACATGACATCGATCCGGGGAGGAGGGCCGATTTCTACGTTGATTCTCGGCGACGACCTCTGGGAGACCGTTTGGCTCAACGTCCTCCCCGCGGAAGCGTGGACGGTAGGTCCGGGAAAACCGGAGCCAGCCCTCTTTCCGTGGATGAATACGCCGGATCCATCGAAGGGTAAGCGATCCAAACTCACGTCCACCGAAGTCGCTCCGGGCCATGTCTTCTGGGGAATGCCTCGGCGCATCCTGCTTGGGTCCCCTCGAGGTGCGAGGCAGTGCGTGCTGTGTGGCGAGTTAAATTGGGGATTCACGGAATTCATTTCGAGGCCCTATGGCTTCGATTACCATGGATCGTGGATCCACCCGCTCTCCCCGACACAAGAAGTGAAAGGGACGATCTCAGCGAGAAAAGGGCGTTCCGACCTTGGCGCTTATCGACATTGGATCGGCCTCGTCGGCAATTCCGACGACGGCTCCCGGCGGCCGGCGCTCTCCGTGCACCACTACCGGAGTTCCCCCGCCAGAAGATTCGCGGCGCCCCACGCGCGCCTTCGCGCCGCCGGCTATGCCATGGACAACGCAAAAGTCGAAGGGTGGTACGAAGGTACCGTTGGCGACGTGATCCCTGGTGATGATGGGACTCGCGCGCGCGTCGACCACCACGCGCAGCATCTCATCGCCGCGACCGACGTCGCGGCGCGATCATTGAAGGACGCCTACAAGGGCGCGTGGTACGGTCAACTCGACGTGAAAGGGGACCTTTCGTTCTTGAGCCAAGCGCTCTGGACGAGAACGGAGGGCGCATTTTACTCGAGCCTCCGAAAAGTTGCCTCACAATCTCACGTTTCGATGATTGAACGCGCGGCGTGGTTCCACCGAGTGGTTGCAGAGACTCGACGCGCCTTCCGCGAGAGAGTGCAGTACACGCGCCTCGGGGACATCGATCCCAAACAGGTTGTCCAAGCAGAGGCCCGACTCGAAGCCAAGTTGAGCAAGGAACTGCCCAAAGTCCTCGACTTGAGCGCCGAGCATACTCAGGGGAGAATGTCTTGACCGAAACCACGTCCAGCGAATCGAAGAGCTTCGAGGCGACGCGCGTCCACCAGTGGTGGGCGGGACTTCGCGGAGATTCTGAGAGAAAGAGGCCAGGCGATCCCGGAGCGCTCGCCGAACTGAGGCGCTGCTCGACCGCGCTCGAAGTCCAGATGGTTCCAGCCTTCGAAGCGCTCGTCCGGGCGATGCCGAATGCCCACCTCGAGAGCCTCGCAGTGGCCGCCGCAGTCGTCAGTCACGTTCGTGAGCACGACGGCGGTGCGCGCGTTGCAGAGCAACTCGCCCAGACTGGAGCGGGATCGGTGCCGGCTATGAGCCCTCTGAGATTCCGACGTTTCCTGCAGGTCGAGGGGGCGACCGAGCGGATCGCCGCCGGTACCAGACTCGTTCGCCAACTCCAAGGCAGGATCAACGTCCTCGACCTCGCCTCGTCTCTCTATTGGTGGGACACACAGGAGGACGTTCAGCGACGCTGGGCGCGCTCATACTACTCGAAGCTTCCACGAGAAATCCTGACGAAGAGCAAGGAGTGACCAGATCATGACCCGGTTCCGACAAATCCACATGCTAACGACCTACCCGCCGTCGAATCTCAATCGCGATGACAGCGGAAGACCGAAGACCGCCATCGTCGGCGGGACGACCCGGCTGCGCATCAGCAGTCAAAGCCTGAAGCGAGCCTGGAGGACGAGTGAAACCTTCCAGCACGCTCTCGCCGGCGCCATCGGCACGCGAACGAAGCGCGTGGCTGAAGCCTCGTATGAGAAGTTCGTCAAGGCCGGCATCAAGCCGGAGACCGCGACAGAGTGGGTGAAGGCAATCACGAGCGTGTTCGGAAAACCCAGTGACGACGGACTCCGAACGGGCCAACTGGCCCACATTGCTCCGGAGGAGCAGGTGGCCGTGGACCGCCTCGTGGAGGTCTTGATCAAGGCCAAGCGCGGACCCAATGAGGAGGAGCTGCTGCTCCTTCGCAAGAAGCCGCGCGCCGCGGACATCGCGATGTTCGGCCGCATGCTCGCCGATTCGACCCAGCACAACGTCGATGCCGCAGTTCAGGTGGCCCACGCCATCACCGTCCACGCGGTGACTGTCGAGGATGACTATTTCACGGCCGTCGATGACCTCAAGCCGCGCGAAGAAGACGCCGGAGCGGGTCACGTCGGCGTTCACGAATTCGGGTCGGGGGTCTTCTACTCCTACGTCTGCATCGACACCGAATCCCTCGTCGACAATCTCGATGGCGATGCGGAACTCGCGAGCAACGCACTCGGGGCCCTCCTCGAAGCCATGGCCACGGTTGCCCCTTCCGGGAAGCAAAACAGCTTCGCGAGTCGAGCGTATGCGAACTACATCCTTGTCGAGAAGGGCAACCGCCAACCCCGAAGCCTGAGCGTCGCCTTCCTGAGCGGGATCCGTGACGGAAACGTGCTGCCCAAGGCCATCGCGGAATTGGAAGCTCGCGTTTCTGCCTTCGACAAGAGCTACGGCCCACTCGCGGACGAGCGAAAGAAGCTGAACGTCGAAAGCGGCGAGGGCTCGTTCGAGGAACTGAAGAAGTTCATCCAAAGCTGATGGCCCATGCGCCACCTACTCTTTCGCGTCTACGGCCCCATCTCGAGTTGGGGCGACATCGCACCGGGAACGCACCGGCCTTCGCTTGCCCTCCCGACCCGCAGTGCCATCCTGGGCATCCTCGGGGGCGCACTGGGCCTCGAGCGGACAGATGAGTCAGGTCATGACGGCCTGTCGAGAAGCATCGGCATCGGAATCCGCACGGAAGCCGAGGGAGCCTTACTCATGGATTACCACACTATCCAATCTCCTTCACGCGAACGGCGCGCAGTGTGGCCGACGCGCCGCGAGGAACTCCAGGGTCGGAAGCTGAACACGATTCTGACGAGCCGTGATTACGTGCAGGACATCGCGTTCACCATCGCCGTCTGGGAGAAAGACGGCCGCACCGATCGGCTCGACGATCTCGCGAAGGCGCTCGACCGACCCCGTTATCCCCCATACCTCGGGCGTCGCTCATGCCCGCCAGCCCTGCCATTCGCGCCGCACATTGTCGATGCGCCAACGCTGAGAGACGCTTTTCGAGCGGCCCGATTTCCAGAGATTGACGGGGAAGTCATCCGAAAGCTTCGGAACTCCGAAGCGGGTCAGGAGCATCTGCGCGTGGAATTCGACGTTCATGCAAATCCCGGGTTCGAGGACGTCCGGACCCATCGGCAACGCGACCAGCCGCTGAGCCGTGTCCGGAGAACCTTCATCGAACGCGTCGTTCACTCGACCGTAGCGTCCAAGGAGGAATCCTGATGCAGTTCACACGCATCACGCTCGTCGATCCAGAGAGCGCCCTCAGCAACATCGCGAACGCCACAGCCTACGGCCACCATCAGCAGATCTGGTCATTCTTCGCCGGCGACCCGGATGGCGAACGCGGTTTCGTCTACCGTTACGACGCGGAGCGTCAACCCACGTTCCATGTCGTTTCTGACCGCGAACCGACCCATGCGCTCCCGGGCTGGAGGGTCGAATCGCGCGCCTACACTCCCCGGCTGGAGATGGGGGCCGTGCTTCGCTTCTCGCTTCGAGCAAACCCTACAAAACGCGTCGCTTCACCTGGAGAACGGTCGGATGGCAAACGTCACGACGTCGTGATGGCCGCCAAGCACCAGTTGAAGGCCAAAGGTGAGGCATTCGACCTTCAGGCTCTCGTGCAGGACGAGGGCATCCGGTGGCTTGAACGCCAAGGAGAGCGCCATGGATTCTCCGTTGAACGAGGCAACGTGCGGGTCGATGATTACCGACCCCATCGTTTCCGCCGTCCCCGTGACGGACGCGAGATGAGCGTGACGGGGATCGACTACGAAGGCCGCTTGAAGGTCACAGATTCCGAGGCTTTCACCGAGGCCCTTTGCAAAGGGATCGGCCCTGCCAAGGGGTTCGGATTCGGGCTCCTGATGGTCAAGCGAGCATGAAGTTGCCCAAGCCGCGCCCGATCCCCATGCGGGAACGGGCCTCGATCATCTTCGTTGAACGCGGCCAACTCGATGTCGTCGACGGTGCCTTCGTCGTGATCGATGCCACCGGCGTCAGGACCCAACTGCCCATCGCGGGAATCACCTGCGTGATGCTCGAGCCCGGGACCCGCGTTTCGCACGCGGCCATCGCGATGGCGGCGCGCGTCGGGTGCCTCCTCGTTTGGGTCGGCGAGGCTGCCGTGCGCGTCTATGCCGCCGGCCAACCCCTTTCTGCTCGCAGCGATAATCTCCTGCTTCAAGCGAGGGCAGCCCTGCATCCTGAAGGTCGCCTCCGCGTCGTGAGGAAAATGTACGATCAGCGCTTCGGCGAGCGCGTTCCGGACCATCTCAACGTCGATCAATTGCGCGGCGTCGAAGGAGCTCGTGTCCGCGCCCTCTATGGACGTCTTGCCCAGCAATTCGGCGTTCCCTGGCAGGGTCGAAAATACGATCCCTCAACATGGGGCAGCGGCGACCTCGCGAACCGGTGCCTCAGCGCCGCCACGGCCTGCCTCTATGGCGTGACGGAAGCCGCCGTTCTCGCAGCCGGGTTTTCGCCCGCACTCGGATTCATCCATACAGGTAAACCACTGTCCTTCGTCTACGACATCGCAGATATCTACAAGTTCGAAACCGTGGTCCCTGTCGCGTTCCGGGTGGCCTCGACCCGGCCATCTGATCCTGAACGGGCCACACGTCACGCCTGCCGCGATGCGTTTCGGCAGACGAAGATTCTCGACCGGATCATCCCGGACATCCAAGACCTTCTTGCGGCCGCGAAGTTGCCCGACCTGGGACCCTTTGAAGGCGCAATCGGCCCATATTTGCCTGAAGACGACGGTGTCAACGATGCTCGTGATCGTGACTGAAAACGCTCCACCTCGGCTCCGCGGCCGCTTGTCGCTCTGGCTCGTAGAGGCGCGTGCCGGCGTTTACGTGGGGGACTACGGCGAGCGCGTACGCGAGATGATCTGGGCCAATATCGTCCAAGGCATTGAAGAAGGAAGCGCCGTGATGGCATGGTCAGCCGCCACGGACTCCGGATTCGATCTGCGAGTCACTGGCGACAACCGACGCCGCGTCGTCGACTTCGATGGGCTCAAGCTCGTCAGCTTCCATGGGCTTGCTGCGGAGCTTTCCGAACAAATGGAGATCGCGCGCCAGCACGCTCAACCCCAGACTGACGACGAACTCGAATAAATTCAATGGCAGGTTGCCTTGTTTAGTGCGTTCCCCGCTTGCGCGGGGATGATCCGAGTACGCACGCGACACCGAGAGCGCTCTCCGAGCGTTCCCCGCTTGCGCGGGGATGATCCGCGCCGCCTCCTCACCCTCGGTGCCACCCAGGAGCGTTCCCCGCTTGCGCGGGGATGATCCGGCTTCGAGCCCCGGACCCGGACCGCCCCCCATGCGTTCCCCGCTTGCGCGGGGATGATCCGTCCGCGGTCGCGGTGTTGCCGCTCTTGTCCGTGCGTTCCCCGCTTGCGCGGGGATGATCCGGCGCCCCCCCCTGGGTCCGACCCGGAACGGGGGCGTTCCCCGCTTGCGCGGGGATGATCCGCGCGACGCGCGAGGCCGGTTCCGGTCCTCGCGGCGTTCCCCGCTTGCGCGGGGATGATCCGCGGGGTTCTGCGACGCCGTCGCACGTTCACTTGCGTTCCCCGCTTGCGCGGGGATGATCCGCCTGGGAGGCGGTCGCGGGCGGATATGTCGCCGCGTTCCCCGCTTGCGCGGGGATGATCCGCGAGAACAGGCCCGCGATGCACGAGGTGAAAAGCGTTCCCCGCTTGCGCGGGGATGATCCGGCGGCCCATAACGCGACCTTCTCGGGGTTCGAGCGTTCCCCGCTTGCGCGGGGATGATCCGTGGACGAGGCCGAGGAGGATTCCAGTCGCGACGCGTTCCCCGCTTGCGCGGGGATGATCCGGTCGCGTAAGGGGGTCTCGTCTCGTGGTGACTGCGTTCCCCGCTTGCGCGGGGATGATCCGCCGGGAACAACGCCGTCACGGTCACGTACGACGCGTTCCCCGCTTGCGCGGGGATGATCCGACGCTGACGTGAGCGTCACGTCGCCGACTTTCGCGTTCCCCGCTTGCGCGGGGATGATCCGCCGATCACCGCGCGATACGCGCCCGGCGTGAAGCGTTCCCCGCTTGCGCGGGGATGATCCGCGCGAGTTCCGCGTCGAGGACGGCTTCGGGGTGCGTTCCCCGCTTGCGCGGGGATGATCCGACGCGCCTCACGAGCATGGTCGAGAAGGCCGCGCGTTCCCCGCTTGCGCGGGGATGATCCGCGCGTCCTCCTCGTCACAGCGGACGGCTCCCCGCGTTCCCCGCTTGCGCGGGGATGATCCGAAACCGCGCGCAGCGCGTACTTCTTCAGCGATGCGTTCCCCGCTTGCGCGGGGATGATCCGGTTGATGGTGACAGCGCCGAGCGCGAAATCCTGCGTTCCCCGCTTGCGCGGGGATGATCCGACCCAGGTCGATGGCGCCCCGGACGTGATGGTGCGTTCCCCGCTTGCGCGGGGATGATCCGGTCTTGATGGTGCTCTGCTTGACTCGGCTTGCGCGTTCCCCGCTTGCGCGGGGATGATCCGAAGGTGTCCAACGTGGCGAAGAAGAAGTCGAGGCGTTCCCCGCTTGCGCGGGGATGATCCGGCCGTCGCCAAGTCAGCCCCCAGCGGCTTCTGGCGTTCCCCGCTTGCGCGGGGATGATCCGGATCTGCGGCACGTCGTGGCGCTCGTGGTCGGGCGTTCCCCGCTTGCGCGGGGATGATCCGGATCCACTTCGCTGGTATTCGATCGCTCGCGGGCGTTCCCCGCTTGCGCGGGGATGATCCGGCCGCACGCGCCACACACCCAAGCCTCGGCCAGCGTTCCCCGCTTGCGCGGGGATGATCCGGCCCCCGCCAGGCGCACCCGCAACACCCCCGCGCGTTCCCCGCTTGCGCGGGGATGATCCGAGCCCCTACACGGGCGCGCTGTACCTCTACCAGCGTTCCCCGCTTGCGCGGGGATGATCCGGCCGCGGCTACGTAGAGCGCGCGGCTGCGTCGGCGTTCCCCGCTTGCGCGGGGATGATCCGCACGCGCGCAGCGCATCCCACACGGCCGCGCCGCGTTCCCCGCTTGCGCGGGGATGATCCGGCGCCCGGGTGGAGTCTCGGCTGGGGTCTCAGGCGTTCCCCGCTTGCGCGGGGATGATCCGATCGTGCCGGGCAACGTGATCACGCTCCAGGCGCGTTCCCCGCTTGCGCGGGGATGATCCGTAGGCGAGCGTCCCGGCAACCTCAACTGCCGGGCGTTCCCCGCTTGCGCGGGGATGATCTGCGATCGGTCTCCTCGCCCGCCCCCTCAGAGCCGGTCCTCGTGATCCCTCAGATCTTCGAGGCCGTCCTCGTGAGCGTCCCGAAGAGAGCGAATCGCTTCCGCCACATCGGCAAGTCATTCAGCGGCGAACGGCTTGAGCCTTTCCGGGCCGATTACACCCTCGCCCGCGCCCCGAACGATGCGCTCGCATCGTGCACGCTCGCCCCCGTCCGGATCGCATCCCCCTCCAGCAGCGCAAACAACCGCTCGAGCCCGACCGTCATCACGGTGGACCCGCGGTCCCCTTCCCACGCGTGCCCGGCGAGGTGCAGCCCGGACGTCTCGCTGGGGTCGGCCTGCCCGGCAGCATTGGAGATCCGCCACGTGCCGGTGGTGCCTTCGTCCTGGCCGGGCTTCTCGCGGAGCACCGTCGCGAATTCGACGGGGAGGCCGACGCCGCGCAGCGCCGCGGCGAGCTCGACGCTCTGGTCGTAGGGGACCGTGCCGTCGTTGAGCGCGTGCACGAGGAAGACGCCTTCGAGGTAGGCGAGGTCGTGGGCGCGCATCGCGGGGGAGCGGCGCGCGTATTCGAGCGGGACCTCCTCGGCCTTGCCGCCCGCGTCGCGCTCCATGCCGGCGGCGGCGGGGTCGCCGATCGCGCGCGCGGCGTAGTACGTCTCGAAAACGTTCGAGACGCCCTCGATCGTGATCCAGGTGTCGTAGAGCGGCGACCCGTCGGGGCGCAGGGGCTTCTCGGCCGCGGCGACGCCCGAGATCGCGCCGCCCATGCTGACGCCGACGAGGTGCACGCGCGTCACGGACGGGAAGAGGCCGAAGGCCTTGAGGGCGGCCGCGTTCGTGTCCTCGGCGCCCCACATCGTGGGGAAGCCGAGGTTGTCGCGGAAGTCCACCGCGACGACCGCGACGCCTTCGCGCGCGGTCTCCGCGATGTGGCCCATCCACGCTCCGACGACGGTCTGTCCGCGGCCGTGCGCGAAGACGACGAGCTGCGTCGGCGCGCGGTCGGTCGGGTACGCGAGCTTGCCCTTCACGGTCGATCCGTCCGCGGTGACGACCTCGAAGTCCTCGATCGCGATGGGCGCGGCGCCGTGGTTCCCGTGGGCGGTCGCAAGCGCGGGCGCGAGGAGCGCGAGCGCGAGGGCGACCGCTGTGTAGCCTCCCTTCATGCGGCTCGGACGGGGCGGGCGGGCGATAAAACGTTGCGTGGAACCGCGCTCGGTTCCATCGAGGCGATTTCCAGGAGAAAGCTATAGGTGTAAGGCATTCCTTACGTTCGGATGTGATCGTAAGGACCGTGCGCGTGACCGACAAGGGCCAGATCACGCTTCCTGCGGACGTCCTTCGAGCCGTCAATCTGCGAAAGGGGTCGGAGCTCCTCCTCGTCCAGGACGGCGAACGGGTGGTGCTTCGCAAGGCCACGGACATCGGGCAGGCCGTGATCGACGACCTCGAGGGATGGGAAGCGCTCTCGCTCCCCGCCCTCGCGGAGACGTGGGACAATCCGGTCGATGACGAGGTCTGGAATGACTACGGACGATGATCTGAAACCCGGCGACGTCGTCGTGGTCCCCTTCCCGTTCACGGACCCCTCGACCGCGAAGCGGCGCCCAGCCCTTGTGCTGTCGTCGGCCGAGTTCAACGGCGCGGGGCCCGACGTCATCATCTGCGCGATGACGTCCCGGCTTCAGCAGGCGCCCTCGAGCCTCGTCGTCACGCAGGACGGGATGCAGACGGGACGCCTGCCCTCGCCGAGCCGTGTGAAGGTCGGGAAGCTCGCGCTCCTCAAGAAAGACCTCGTCCTCGCGAAGGTGGGGCAGGTCCGCCCCGAGGTGTTCCGTCAGGTGATGCGGGAGTTCGAGACGCTGTTTCCCTGATCAATACCCCCGCACCCTGAGTCCCTCGACACGCTCGTACTCGCGCGCGCGGGTGACGAGCGTTTCGCCCTCCTCGAGGGCGATGGCCGCCGTCATCGCGTCGAGCGGGTCCATCGCGAGCCCGTCGCGCGCGGCCTCGCCGACGAGGCGGCCCGCGCGCAGCGCGTGCGCGCCCGTGAGCGCGACGCCGCCCGCCGCGAGGAGGAGGGCCTCGAGCCGCGCGGCCTCGCGTGGCGGGTTCCTCGACCGCGCCATCGCCTCCGCGAGCTTCGCGAGCGCGGGCGCGGGGATGCGCACGGCCTCGCTCCCCTTCTCCAGCTCCGCGAGCGCGGCGCGGGCGCCGGGGTCGCCGCGCAGGAGGTCGACGAGGAAGGAGGCGTCGAGGATCATCGGCCGCGCCTCCGCGGGTCGCGCCGCTCGTCGCGCGCCGCGAGCATCGCCTCGGCGAGCGCGCGCGCCTCGGAGGGCGTGACGAGCGCGGGGAGGTCGGCAAGCGAGCGCTCCCCCGTGAGGCGCAGCACGACGTCCGTGAAGCTCTCGCCCGGGCGCTTGAGGCGCGCGAGGCGCTGGTAGGCGGCATCGGTCACGGTGAGGGTCCGGACGGGCATCGGAGCGTCAACACACTCAACACACTTATCCCCGCCTGTGGGTACTCGTCGAGCCCGCCGGTACGTTCATATGGGCCGTCCCGCATCGCCGCGCGGTTCCCATGACGAAGGAATACAAGACGATCACGGAGATCGCCGGCCCCCTCGTCTTCCTCGAGAAGACGGAGCCCGTGGGCTACGGCGAGCTCGTTTCGCTGCGCCTCGCCGACGGCTCGCTCAAGCGCGGCCAGGTCCTCGACACGTCGGACACGCTCGTCGCCGTGCAGGTCTTCGAGGGCACGTCCGGCATCAACCGCGACGCGTCGGTCAAGTTCCTCGGCGAGACCATCAAGCTCCCCGTGTCGAAGGACATGCTCGGGCGCATCCTCTCGGGCGGCGGCCAGCCCCGCGACGGCGGCCCCGAGATCATCCCCGAGAAGCGTGTCGACATCATCGGCGCGGCCATCAACCCGTACTCGCGCGAGTCGCCGAAGGAGTTCATCCAGACCGGCATCTCCACGATCGACGGCATGAACACGCTCGTGCGCGGCCAGAAGCTCCCGATCTTCTCGTCCTCGGGTCTCCCGCACAACGAGATCGCTCTCCAGATCGCCCGCCAGGCGAAAGTGCGCGGCTCCGGCGAGGAGTTCGCCGTCGTCTTCGCCGCGATGGGCATCACGAACGAGGAGTACGAGTTCTTCCGCCGCGACTTCGAGCGCACGGGCGCTCTCGAGCGCGCGGTGCTGTTCGTGAACCTCGCCGACGACCCGGCCATCGAGCGCCTCATCACGCCCCGTCTGGCGCTCACGGCCGCCGAGTACCTCGCGTACGAGCACGATTACCACGTGCTCGTCGTCCTCACGGACATGACGAACTACTGCGAGGCCCTCCGCCAGATCGGCGCGGCCCGCGAAGAGGTTCCCGGCCGCCGCGGCTACCCCGGCTACATGTACACGGACCTGGCGATGCTGTACGAGCGCGCCGGGCGCATCAAGGACCGCAAGGGCAGCATCACGCAGGTGCCGATCCTCACGATGCCGGGCGACGACATCACGCACCCGATCCCCGACCTGACGGGCTACATCACCGAGGGGCAGATCGTCATCTCGCGCGAGCTGCACCGCAAGGGTGTGTACCCGCCGATCAACGTGCTGCCGTCGCTCTCGCGCCTCATGAACCAGGGCATCGGGAAGGGCAAGACGCGCGAGGACCACAAGGCGGTCTCCGACCAGTGCTACGCCGGGTACGCGGAGGGCAAGGACCTTCGCGGCCTCGTGGCCATCGTCGGCAAGGAGGCGCTCTCGGCGCGCGACAAGGCCTTCCTGGAGTTCGCGGACGTCTTCGAGGACCGGTTCGTCCGGCAGCGCCGCGACGAGGACCGCTCCATCGAGGACACGCTGCGCGTGGCGTGGGATCTCGTCGGTCAGCTCCCGGAGGAGGCGCTCACCCGCCTGGACCGGAAGTTCATCGAGAAGTTCCACCCCAAGTACGCCGCGAAGCAGGCCGCGGCCGCGACGACGCCGGCCTAGGTCCGCGCGACGCCCCGGCGCCGGCGGTCGGCGCACCGGCGCACCCGGTCCATGCTCCCCCACGCGTGGCGCTGCTCCGTTCCAGGAAACCGGGAACGGACCGCGGCGTTCTTGAAGGCCATCCGTCCTGCGCCATCGTGGCCGACCTGCAGACGCTCGCGGCGTTCGCCGAGATCCTCGGCGGCGCCGCCGTCGTCGGCGGCGTCGCGTTCGCCGTGGTGCAGCTCGCGACCATCCGGCGGGACCGGCGCGAGCGCGCAGCGATCGAGCTGGTGCGGCCGTTCCAGACGACGGAGCTGTGGCACGCGATCCAACTCGTGTGGGCGCTGCCGGACGACGCCCCGCCCGAGCGGATCGACGGGCAGCCCGAGGTCGCGCGCGCAGCGAGCACCGTCTCGATCGCGTACGAGACGATGGGATACATGGTCTACGCGCGGCTCGTGCCGCTGTCGAGCTTCGACGAGCTCGCCGGCGGCGCGGTGCGCGTGTGCTGGAGGAGGCTGCGTCCCTGGACCGAACACGTCCGGCAGACGAGCGGGTCCCCGAATGCCGGTGAATGGTTCCAGTGGCTTGCCGAGCGGCTGGCCGAGAGCCCGGCGAAGGGCAAGCTGGCGGGCGCGCACATCGCTCACAGAAAATGGAGGCCGTAGA
>DATLGO010000074.1 GCA_035540375.1 Candidatus Thermoplasmatota archaeon | reverse complement strand
GCCTGCACCACCGACGTCGACGACGACCGACGCGGCGTCCCCGCCCCCGCCCTCCTCGTCCCCCTCGCGCTCGCAGGCGCCGGCCTCCTCTTGCGGCGAAATCGGGAGTGACCCGAACGGGCGCGGGTGCGCGCTGCGCGTCCTGTGCGCGAGGTGCGTGCCGCGCGCGCTGCGCGTCCCGTGCGCGAGGTGCTTGCCGCGCGCGCTGCGCGTCCTGTGCGCCGGGTGCTTGCCGGGCGCGGCGCTCACCCCGTGCGCGAGGTGCTTGCCGCGCGCGCTGCGCGTCCTGTGCGCGAGGTGCGTGCAGCGCGCGAAGCGCCCCCAGCGCGCGAGGTGCGCGCGGTGCCGGTTGCGCGCGCGGCGCGCGCCTGCGTAGCCTGCGCGCGGGACGCGACCCCCTGCCCCGCGCGCCGCCCTTCGTCCGCTTGGCCGTCGTCGTGGAAGGCGCGTCCGATCCGGTTCGGCGAGGCGGCACACGGGTGCGGCGCGACGCTGGGGGTCGGCGCGCCACGGGGCGCGTCCCGGAGGGCGGTGCGCCCCCCGGCGGGCGCCGCATAACGTATATATGGGGCGGTCTCGTACCGGCTGCACCCATGCCTTCTCCGGTGACGCGTCCGGATCTTGATCGTGCGGCGCGTACGGGCGTTCCGGAGGTCATCCTGGCGGAGGGCAAGGAGGACGAGCATCTGCGGGCGGCCGTGGAGGCGTTCGCCTCGAAGGGCGGTCGGGTGCTCGTGAGCCGTCTGGAGGCGTCGCGCCTCGGCGTGCTCGAGGGGCTTCCGTATCCGCGGACCTATCATGCGCTCGCCCGGATTCTCGTGGTGGGAGAGGGCGGGAAGCCGGTCGCGACGGGGGGCCGCGTGGGGATCCTCACGGGCGGCACGGCGGATGCGCGTGTCGCGGACGAGGCGCGGATCGTGCTCGAGGAGCTCGGGTGCGAGGTGCGCATCGCGTACGACGTGGGGGTCGCGGGGATCCATCGCCTGTTCGGTCAACTGGATTGG
Source organism: Candidatus Thermoplasmatota archaeon (assembly GCA_035540375.1). NCBI lineage: Archaea > Methanobacteriati > Thermoplasmatota > Thermoplasmatota archaeon. Next base: position 8,405 of record DATLGO010000074.1, on the reverse strand, counting down.
CTGCCGGAGATGGACGTCATCATCGTGGCGGCGGGGCGCGAGGGCGCGCTTGCGGCGGTGGTGTCCGGACTCACGGATCGCCCGGTCATCGGTCTTCCCGTGAGCATGGGGTACGGGATGGGGGGGCGTGGCGAGGCCGCGCTCCTCGGGATGCTGCAGTCGTGCTCGCCGCTCGCGGTCGTCAACATCGACGCCGGATTCGTGGCCGCGGCGCACGCGGCGAAGATCGCGAACGCGATCGCGCTCGCGCGGCGCGGCGTCGATCGTCAAGTTCATTCGATTTCCCCTGGAGGGGTTTGATTGCCGAAGCCTGACAAGCTGGATGCTCCAGCCGAGCCCGAGGACGCCGAATTCACCGAACTCAAGTCGAAGATCTCCGATTCGGAGAAGCGCTACCGGAAGGTGCTCGATACCCGGGATGCGTTGAACGACCAGGCCCGGGAGGCGCGCGAGGAGCGCGACCAGCTCAACAACCAGAAGAAGTCGATCCTCGACGAGATGCGGAAGCTCCAGGCGGAGCGCGACGCGCTCAACGCGGAGGCGCGGACGCACCGCGAGAAGCGCAACGAGTTCCAGCGGCAGGCGAAGGAGCTCATCGCGCAGAAGCAGAAGCTCCGCAAGTCCGGCCAGGGGAGCACGTACGCGGGTCGCGTGCGCGAGCTCGAGGCCGAGATCCGGAAGGCCGAGCACCGTCAGGAGACGACAGCGATGACGGTCGCGGAGGAAAACAAGCTCCTCGACGTGCTGAAGGCGCGCAAGAAGGAGCTCGAGGCCGCGCGGGCCCAGTACGCGGAGGAAACCGCGCTGCTTGCGGACGTGAAGGACGTCGACGAGAAGATCTCGCAGCTGTTCGCGGCGGCGGACGAGGCGCACAAGCTCGCGGTCGAGGTCTCGAACAGGGCGCAGGCGGCGCACGACGCGCTCGCGCCGATCTTCAAGCAGCTCGATTTCCTCAACGAGGAGAGCGACAAGAAGCACCAGGCTTACCTGAAGCTGCGCGAAGAGGCTGACGCGAACCACAAGGAGGCGCTCGAGATGCGGGGCGAGGTCATGACCCTGCGGGACCAGCGGAGCGCCGTGTTCCGGGAGCGGAAGGCCCTCGTGACGGACCAGCGCAAGAAGGTGCGCGAGGCGCTCTACGACGACGACAAGCTCGAGGCCGAGGCCGACGCGGCGCTCAAGGCGCTCCTCTCGGGCGGCAAGGTCAAGCTCGGGTGAAGCCGCTCGCCCGTCCCGCGCGCGGAGCGCCGGATTGCGCGGGCGGTTGGGTCGTTGCACCACAAAGTAGAACCGGGCATCCGGGGGTCCCGCGTGCATGAACCCGATCCAGAGCGCGGTCGCGCTGGCTCTCATCGCCTTCGTTCCCGGGTTCTTCCTCGTGAAGGCGCTCTTCCCAAGGCCCCGCGCGGCCGGGTTCGATGCGTTGCTCACGGGTTTTTTGAGCGTCGCGACGAGCCTCGCGATCACGATCGTGGTCGGCGTCGTGCTGGGTTTCCTTCCCGCGGAGGGCCGCGGCTACTTCCAGGCCGCGGGGTCGGGTTTCCCGTTCATCGAGTCGTCGCTTGCGCTCGTGTCGGTCGCCTTGGCGGCCGTCGCGTGGCGCCGCGGCGCGTTCCGGCGCGAGTCCGGGGCTCCGGTCGGGCCGAAGCCGGCGGAGCATGCGAACCTGGAGCCGCTTCTCGCGAACCGCTTGACGGAGGCGGAGCTGGAATCGAAGAAGGATGCGCCCGCGGACGCCGCGGCGCTCGCCGCGAGCCGGGAGGAGTCGCGGCGGCTCGAGCGGGGCGCGATCGAGGAATCCTGACGTCCTCGCGCCCATCCGTGTCGCGACCGGGGGTTTCCGGGAAACCCTTAAGGCCCGACCCGGGGGTGGAACCTCGGGGAATCCGATTGGCCTACACGCACGAGGGCGGCTGGAACCTTTACACCCGCAAGGTGAAGCTCAACGGCGGGCGCGAGCAGACGATCTATTTCTTCAGCCGCAACGAGCCGAAGAGCGGCAAGCCGGCGGACATGCCGCCCGGCTACAAGGTCGTCATCACGAAGCGCACGGGACTGCCCGTGCTCAAGAAGGCGTGACGACCGGGCGACGGCCTCAGCGGCGGATCGTGTACCGGCAGCCCTCGCAGTGGAGAAGCGAGGTGAGGGCGCGCAATCCCGAGCCGCAGTCGGGGCAGTGGACGGAGGGCATGGCTCCATGCCCGTCGCTCCTCCCGCATGAACCAAACGGAAAGGCCGGAGGGCGCGGGTCGTCCCTGACCCTCGACCGCCAAACGGTTATATAGGGGGGTGCGCTTCTTGGCGCTGTTCCAGGTGCGTGCATGGGTAACATCCGCCCGACCTACATCAAGCGCGTCGCCATCGAGCTGGTCGAGCGCTATCCCCAGGAGTTCACGGCCGATTTCGACCAGAACAAGCTCAAGGTGAGCGCCCTCACGACGCCGATGGCCAAGCAGATGCGGAACCGCATCGCGGGCTACGTGACGCGCTACCGGACCCAGCAGGAAGAGATCTAACTCTCTTCTGAGTAGCTACTCAAACTTCATCTTCCGGGAGGGGCTCGCCCTCCTTGTGACGGATTCTTCCGCCCGTCGGCTCGCGACGGCCTACGACCGACTCGCCCAGGGCGGCTTCGTTCTCGTCTACGACGCGGACGGCCGCGAGGAGGAGGTCGACCTCTTCGTTGCCGCCGAGCGCGCGACGCCCGCCGCCGTCGAGACGCTGCGACGGGACGCGGGGGGCCTCGTGTTCCTCGCGGTCGACGCCGGCGTGGGGGCGCGCCTGGGCCTTCCGTTCCTGCACGACCTCTTCCGCGACGCGGCCGCGAAGCACCCGGTGCTCGCGAAGCTCATCCCGAACGATCTGCGTTACGACACGCGCTCCTCGTTCTCGCTCACGATCAATCACCGCGGGACGTTCACGGGCATCACCGACAACGACCGCTCGCTCACCATCACGGAGTTCGGCCGGCTTGCCGCGCGCGCCCCCGCCCTCGCGCCCGAGGAGGCGCAGGCGGCCTTCGGCGCCGCCTTCCGCGCGCCCGGCCACGTGCACCTCTGCGTCGGCGCTCCGCGCCCGTTCGTGGACCGCTCGGGCCACACGGAGATCGCCGTCGCGCTCGCGCGCGTCGCGGGCGTCACGCCCGTCCTTGCGGGCGCGGAGATGCTCGACCGCGGCGTCGCGCTCTCCCGATCGAAGGCCGAGGCCTGGGCCCGCGCGCACGACACCGTCGTCGTGACCGGCGAGGAGATCGCCGCGGCCTACGCCAAGCTTCATGAGCAGGCCCGGCCTGTCGTGCAACGTTGACGCGACGGGTCATGGCGGTGGGCGTGTTCGACCTCATCCACCTGGGGCACCTCCGCTACCTCGAGGAGGCGAAGCGGCTCGGCGACGAGCTCGTGGTCGTCGTCGCGACGGACGCGAGCGTGCGCCTGCGCAAGCACGCGACCATCACCCCCCAGGAGATGCGCGCGGCCCTCGTCGCGGCCCTCAAGCCCGTCGACCGCGCGATCGTGGGCCACGAGGACGACCAGTACAAGAGCGTCGAGGACGTGCGCCCTGACGTCATCGCCCTCGGCTACGACGACTACCACCGCGTGGACGAGATCCGCCGCGAACTCGCGCGCCGCGGCCTCGGCCACATCGAGGTCGTGCGCATGCCGGAGTTCGACCACGACCTCAACGGCACGCGCAAGATCGTGCAGCGGATCCTCGACCGCGAGCTCGGCCGTACGGGAGCGTCCTCCTGATGGCCGACCGACGCGCCGCGAAGCGCGCCGGCCCGGCCCGCGGGCGCAAGCCGCGCGCGCCGCGGGCGAGCCCGGGCGGCGAAGCCTCCGCGCGTCGCGCCCGGCGAGCCCCACGGTCGGCCCCCGCACGCGACGCGAAGCCGCGCATCGGCGTCGTCGACACGACCTTCAGCCGCGTGAACATGGGCGCGGCCGCGCTCGACGAGCTCGCGAAGCGCGCGGCCGGCGAGGTCATCGTGGAGCGCGTCACGGTCCCGGGCGTCAAGGACCTCCCCGCGGCCGCGCGGCGCTTCTTCGACCGCGGCGCGGACCTCGTGATCGCCTGCGGCATGGTGGGCCCCGAGGACGTCGACAAGACGTGCGGCCACGAGGCGAGCCTCGGCCTCATGTGGATCCGCGCCGCGCTCGGCAAGCCGCTTCTCGAGGTCTTCGTCCACATGGACGAGGTGAAGACCGACAAGGACCTCCAATGGCTCGCGGAGTCGCGCACGCGCGAGCATGCTCTCAACGCCGTCTGGATGCTCCTCGAGCCGGAGCGGCTCGTCGAGCAGGCCGGGACGGGACAACGCCAGGGGTTCGACGATGCCGGCCCGATCACGTAAACCCGCGAAGCGCGCGCGCATGGCGATCGCCGTTGCCCACTTCAACCGCGAGCTCACGCACGCGATGCGCGACCGTGCCGTCGCGCGCGCGAAGGAGCTCGGCTACGATCCGTCGCCCGTCGTGAGCGTCGAGGGCACCTACGACCTCCCGTTCGCGGTCGCCGAGTGCCTGCGCGCGAAGGGCGTCGTCGCCGCGGTGGCGATCGGCGTCGTCGTGACGGGCGAGACGAAGCACGACGAGCTCATCGCGCACGCCGCCGCGAAATCCCTCCTCGACCTCTCGCTCGCTGCGCGCAAGCCCGTCGGCCTCGCGGTCACCGGCCCCGGCCAGACGTACGCGCAGGCCGAGGCCCGGCTCGACCGCGCCGAGGCCGCGGTCGAAGCGGCGCACGCGATGCTCAAGGCCGCAAAGGACGCGCGCTGACGGGCAGCGACGAAGCGGCTGGAACCTTGAGGCGCGGTCCGGGGCGACCGAAGTCCATGGCAGCCGTTGCGGAGCGTCCTCGTCCCCTCTTCGATCTCACGGGAAAGGCGGCGCTGGTCACGGGCGGCGGACGAGGCATCGGCCGGGCCGTCGCCGAGACCCTGGCGCAGGCGGGCGCGGCCGTCGCCGTGAACGACGTCTCGGGCCGCGGCCACGCGGACGAGGTCGCCCGCGAGGTCGAGGCGCGGGGCGGCGCGGCGCTCGCCGTGGTGGCGGACGTCTCCCGTCCCGTGGACGTCCGGGACATGATCCAGCGGGTGACGGAGCGCTTCGGCCGTCTCGACGTCCTCGTGAACAATGCGGGCATCTTCACGCCCCGGCCTTTCCTGGACATCCCGGAGGAGGAGTGGGACCGCGTGATCGACGTGAACCTCAAGGGCCAGTTCCTCGTCGCGCAGGCCGCGGCGCGAGCGATGGTGGAGCGGGGCGAAGGCGGGCGCATCCTGAACGTCGCGAGCATCGCCTCGGGGGGCGTCGGCGTCGGCTTCCCCGGAACCGCGCACTACGCCGCATCGAAAGGCGGCGTGATCGCGCTCACGGAGACGCTCGCGATCGAACTCGGCCCGCACGGCATCACCGTGAACGCGATCGCGCCCGGCCTCATCCGGACGGACATGACGCGCGACCTCATGGAGGATCCCGAAGGTCTCGACCGGATGCTCGCGCGGATTCCCGTCGGTCGCGCGGGCGAACCGGAGGACGTCGCGGCCTTGGCCGCGTTCCTCGCCTCCGACGAGGCCGCCTACTGCAACGGCGCCGTCTTCTACGTGGACGGGGGTTGGCTCGCGGGTTAGGCTCCTCGGTGGCGGGCTCGCGCGTTGGACTGGACGGTGGCGGATTAGCGCGACTGGACGGTGGCCGGCTCGCGGGTTGGACTGGACGGTGGCGGGTTCGCGGCACTGGACGGTGGCCGGCTCGCGGGTTGGACTGGACGGTGGCGGGTTAGCGCGACTGGACGGTGGCCTGCTCGCGCGTTCGACTGGACAATGGCGGATTCGCGGCATTGGACGGTGGTTGGCTCGCGGATTCGACTGGACGGTGGCGGGTTCGCGGGTTCGACTGGACGGTGGTTGGCATGCGGATTGGACGGCCAAACCTTGAAGCGCGCGCGCTCCGCTCGCCGCGCATGCCCCGCCGCTTCGTCGCCGAGCGCCTCGGCCGCGTCCACGAATCGGGCACCGTGAAGATCACCGACGCGGTCGCGCGCCTCAGGAAGGAAGGCCGCGACGTCGTGAGCTTCAGCGTGGGCGAGCCCGACTTCCCGACGCCCGCGCCCATCGTCGCGGCCGCGAAGAAGGCCCTCGACGAGGGCCGCACGAAGTACGTCTCCGCGTGGGGCATCCCGGAACTCCGCGAAGCCGTCGCCGAGAAGTCGCGGCGCGAGAACGGCATCCCGTGCGAAACCGCGGACGTGCTCGTGACGCCCGCGAAGCAGGCCATCTTCTACGCGATCCTCGGCACGATCGACCCCGGCGACGAGGTCCTCATCCCGGACCCCGCCTGGGTGAGCTACGAGCCCCTCGTCGCGCTCGCGGGCGGCAAGGTCGTGCGCGTCCCGACGGACCTCGCCTCGGAGTTCCGCGTCCTCCCCGAGCGCGTCGCGGAGGCGATCACGCCGGCGACGAAGCTCATCATCCTGAACTCGCCTTCGAACCCGACGGGCGGCGTCATGACGCCCGAGGACGTGGCGGGGGTCGCGGACCTCGCGCGCGACCGCGATCTCCTCGTCCTCTCGGACGAGCTCTACGAGAAGGTCCTGTACGAGGGCCGCCACGTCTCCATCGCTTCCCTCCCCGGCATGGCCGAGCGCACGCTCACCGTGAACGGCGTCTCGAAGGCCTACGCGATGACGGGCTGGCGCGGCGGGTGGCTCGTCGGTCCGCGTCCGATCATGAAGGAGCTGATCAAGCTCCAGCAGCACAGCCTCACGCACCCCGCGACGTTCAACCAGTACGCGTTCCTCGCGGCCCTCACGATGGACCAGGCCCCCGTCGCCGCGATGGTGGAGGAGTTCCGCGCGCGGCGCGACCTCGTCGTGAAGGGCCTCGCGCGCATCCCCGGGTTCCACGCGAACGTGCCGAAGGGCGCGTTCTACGTCTTCCCGCGCTACGATTTCCCGCTCGACTCCCTCGCCTTCGCGGAGAAGCTCCTCCACGAGGGCGGCGTCGCGGTCACGCCGGGCGTCGAGTTCGGCCCGCTCGGGGAGCGCCACCTGCGCCTCTCGTACGCGAACTCGCGCGCGAACCTCGAGAAGGGTCTCGCGCGCATCGCGGAGGTCGCGGCCCGGCTCGCCTGATGAGCGCCGCGCCGCCCGAAGCGGGTTGCGCCAGTCGACCGGCTTTCCATCCCGCGCCTACCGGAGATGCCTCGCTCACCCCGGCGGATTCCTCGCCACGCTCGCGAGGGGCAGGCAATCGGGGACGTGCACGCCTTCCCCCCTCCTCGCCCGCGGGCCCGCGCGCGGACCCGTCGCGGTCCCGTCCCCCGGGCCGCCCCAACCTTTTTGTCCCCCTTCCGGGCTTGACGGCCATGGCCCCCTTCGACGGCGCCCGGCTCCTTGCGGGTTACGACCCCTCGAAGATCACGATCGCGACGGTCTGCTCGCACTCGTCGCTGCAGATCTTCCACGGCGCGCGACTCGAGGGCTTCCGCACCCTCGGCATCTGCGTCGGCGAACCCCCGAAGCACTACGACGCGTTCCCCGCTGCGAAGCCTGACAAGTTCCTCTCGCTCAAGTCCTACGCGGAGCTCGCCGAGCGCACGGACGAGCTCGTGCGCGAGAACGTGATCCTGATCCCGCACGGCTCCTTTGTCGAGTACATGGGCGCCGACAAGTTCGCGGAGCTCAAGGTCCCCACCTTCGGCAACCGGAAGGTCCTCGCATGGGAGTCCGACCGGAGCGTCGCCGCGAAGTGGCTCACGGCCGCGGGCCTCACGCTCCCGAAGCACATCGACGACCCGCGCGACATCATCGAGCCCGTGATCGTGAAGTACCACGGCGCGAAGGGCGGCCGCGGCTTCTTCGTGGCGCGCAACTACCACGAGTTCAAGCGCAAGATCGACGACACGAAGCCGTACGTCATCCAGGAGTTCGTGCTTGGCACGCGCTACTACCTGCACTATTTCTACAGCCCCATCGCGGACTCGGGCTACAAGCTCTCGAAGGGCGCGATCCAGTTCATGGGCGCGGACCGCCGTGACGAGACGAACATCGACGAGGCGAACCGCCTCGGCTCCATCGGCGAGCTCGAGGAGATCGGCATCACGCCCACGTTCGTCGTGAGCGGCAACTTCCCGCTCATCATCCGCGAATCGCTCCTCCCGAAGGTGTTCAAGATGGGCGCGGGCGTCGTCGAGTCGAGCCTCGACCTCTTCGGCGGCATGATCGGGCCCTTCTGCCTCGAGACGGTCGTGACGGACAAGCTCGATTTCAAGGTGTTCGAGATCAGCGCGCGCATCGTCGCGGGCACGAACCTGTATCCGGGCGGGTCGCCGTACACGGACTACATCGAGCCCGGCCTCTCCACGGGCCGCCGCATCGCGCGCGAGATCAAGGAAGCCTCGAAGAAG
>DATLGO010000073.1 GCA_035540375.1 Candidatus Thermoplasmatota archaeon | reverse complement strand
GCGTACGTGCGTCCGTTCTCGAGATCCGCGTCGCCGTGCGCGACGAGCGAGGTCGCGACGGCGAGCGCGCCGTCGCGGTAGACCCGGTAGGCGACCGCGCCCGCGACGGGCGACCAGGCGAGATCGACGCGCGCGTCGCCCGCCGTCGCCGCGAGGTTCGCCGGCGCGCCCGGCGCCGGCGCGACGGGCGTCGCCGTGACCGAATTGGAGGCGGGACCCGCCCCTGCGAGGTTCACCGCGGCGACCTCGTAGCGATAGGCGACGCCGTTCGTGAGGCCGACGTCCGCGTGCGCGGCCGATGTGGTCGTCGCCACGAGGCCGCCGTCGCGCAGAACACGGTAGCTTGTCGCGCTCGCGACGGGCGACCACGCAAGGTCGACGCGGCGGTCGCCGGGAATCGCGTTCGGAGTGGCGGGCTTCGCGGGGAGCGGAGGCAGGGGAACGACAACGACGGGCGCGGATTTCGGGCTCTCTCCGACGGCGTTCGTGGCGGAGACCTGGTAGGCATACGAAACCCCGTTGACAAGGGGCGTATCGATGTGCGTGCGCAGCGGCGTGGCGGCGACGAGGGCCCCGTCGCGGTAGACCCGGTAGGCGGTCGCGCCCGAGGCGGCGTTCCAGCTCAGGGACGCGGTTTGGTCGCCCGAGGCGCCCTGGAGTCCCGTAGGCGTCGCGGGGGGCGTGAGGAGGCTCGACGGCGACTGCGGCAGGCACACACCGGTCCATGGCGCGCGCGCAAGACGCGTCGCCGCTCCGTCCACCTGCTCGGCGAAGGTCAGGACCGAGAGGGGCGCGGTCGCGAAGGGCCCGACGACCGCGCGCACGTCGCTTCGCAACCCCGCCGGGACGTGGGCCGCGCGCGCGCCTTCGATCGGCGCCCGGAAACCGCGCGCCGCGAGCGCGGAGCCGTCGAGCGTCGTGAAGCCGGCGCCGGGGCTCGCGGAGGCGTCCTCGATGCGGAAGAAACCGAGAAGCCGCGGCCCGAGATCGCGCGCGAGGGTCTGCGCGTCGTCCGGGAAAACGTCGCCCTCCGAGAGGAGTCCCTTCGATCGCGGATCGAAGCGCGGAAGGAGGCGCGCGAGCGCATCCTTCTCGGACTCGCCTTCAGGCCCGCCCGACGCGATGTAGCCGACGCTGAGCGTCGCGAGGTCGGGCCGGAAAGTTCCGGGCTCGAGCGGACGCACCGCGAGTCGCGAGCCGGGCTCGCGTCCGTGTTCGCGGAGGGCGTCGTAGCGGGCGGGATCCAGGATGCTCGACCGGCCCCGCTCGAGAAGCCCGCTTCCCTCGAAGAGGAGCTGCATCTCGCGCTCGGCGTCCTGGGATTCGAGCGACGAGGCGTTGCGCGCGGGCACGGCGCTCTCCACGGCGAGGAGGTGCGTGAGCGCGAGGCCGAAGCCGGAGGTGAAGAGGACGATGGCGACCATGCCGCCGAGGACGCTCCCGCTTCCCTTGTCGGCGCGGGCGGCGCGGTTCGAGCGTGACAAGGCGCGTCCTCGCCTCGGTTCGCCGGGGGCCCCTTGAAGCCGCTTCCGCACGAGGCGTGAGTCCTCATCCGTCAACAGGGACCGAGGGCGTCCATCGGGGCACGCGGTCGCAGTCCCAGGCGATTTCCCCGCGCGGCGCGCCCTCCGCGTCCGTCCAGCGGATCTCCATCGGCTCCACGCAGGCGGTGAAGCCGGGCGACCCGTGCGGCATGAGGACGCTTTCGAGCGTCACCCAGCGGCCCGGCGCGAAGTTCCCCTCCGGCCGCAGCGTCAACGTGATCGGCGTCCCGCCCGTCACGAGGACGGGCGAGGCGTCGGGGCAGACGTCGAGGCCGCAACCGCCCGCGCCGAGGGCCGCCGGGGCGCGGTCGTGGAGCACGACCCCGTCCCCCCAGTCCGTGTCGGGGACGAGCGTGACGGCGAGCCGCGTCGCGCGGCCGAGACCGTCCGGGTCCGGTAGAATCGGCGTCATGGCGAGGAATTCCCCCGCGGGGTCGAAGTACCGGTCGGGGATCGGTCGCCTCCCGCCTTCGTGCGGGTCCCGCGGCGCGCGGCCGACGAAGCCGTCACCGTCGAGGTCGAGGTGGAGGCCCACGTACAGGTCGACGGTGAAGAAGCCCGGCGCCATCGTGGGCGCGCCGTCCGCGCCGCCGCCGAGAAGGGGGGCGGTGTCGCGCGCGATGACGACGGAGGAAGGGAGGACGCGGGACTTCGGCAGGAGGTCGACCCACGGAGTCGGCTCCGCGAGGTACGCGGCGCGGCGCCCCGCCGCGCTCGCGCCGCTTCCCTCCATCCATTCGCGCGGGTAGGGCGCCCACGCGACCCGCGCCGCGGCGCCCGTGGCGTCGTCGGCGGCGGTGCCGGTCGCGGGGAGGCTCGTCGCTTCGCAGCCGTTCGGACACGAACCGTAGCTCGGGGAACCGACGGCGTTCACCGTGGGGGCGAGCGTTGCGCCGTAGACCGCCTCGGCCGGGCCGGGTGCGACCGCCGCGTACCGGTCGCGGTCGACGCGCGCGCCGTCCTTCGGCGTGAACGGGAGGTGCGCGCTCGGGAGGCGCCACGCGTCGCTCACGACGAGGGTCTCGAACGCCTGGAGGAGCGACCCGTCGGGAAAGAGGACGAGCGACGGCTTCCCCGTGACGTACACGTGGCCTTCCGTCGTGTACTCGAGGACGAGGTCAGGCTCTTCCTCCGAAGGTCGCTCGTGCGTGGTCGCGCGCGGGCGGCTGCCCGGCTCGACGTAGGCGAGCATCGCGGCGCCAGGCTTCGGGATCCATTCGTTCGTCGCATTCCAGCGGGGGTCCTCGGCGGAGCTTCCGGCGTCGACCTTGATCTCGAGGACGGGGTCGCCGTTCGCGTTGTTCCACCAACCGAAGAGGGCGACGAATCCGCCCGCGCCCGGCAGGATCACGTCCGGAAGGAGCCCCTCGGAGGCGCGCGCCGTGTTCGCGCCCCGCTCGGCGTCGCTTGCCGCCTGAAAAGGGGAGGCGGCGTTCGCGTCGCGCGGGTTCCAGGCCGCGGCGCTTTCCGCGAGGAACGAAGGCCGCGGCGGTCCGACCGACGTCGCGTAGAACGCGTCGAGGACGAGGATGCCCGTCGGAGGGAAGCTCGCGCCCGTGGCCTCCCGCGGGCACGCGGCGTCCTCGCGGTCGTATCGCGCCTCGGCGAGGCAATGGTGCTGCCCCGATTCCGCGTGCGATTCCCCGAGCTCGTAGCCCGCCTCGTACGCGTAGCGGTTCGTCCCGCCGACGCAGCCTGCAAGGACGAGCGCCGCGGCAAGGGCGATGACGAAAGGAGCCCGGTCCAGCCGCGCTCACCCCCCGTAGCGGGCGATCTCGTCGCAGTCGCGCACCCATTCCTCGCGCGCGTCGCCGTCCGGGGTCGTCCATTGCAGGAGGAGCGCTTCCACGCACACGGTGAAGCCCGGCGAGCCGTTGAGCATCGCGACGCTTTCGTCCGAACCGTATCGACCCGGGAAGCCGTCGAGCTCCTGGAGGAGAAGCGTGATCGGCTCCGTTCCGCGCAGGAACATGCGATCGGGGTCGGCGCAATCCGGGAGGGCGAGGAGGGCCATGCATCGCTCGGGATCGGCCTCGTAGCCCATGATCGCCCGCTGCACGTGGTACGACGAGGACCGGAAGACACCCTCGCCCCACACGGTGTGCGGCACGAGGGTCGCGGTCATTCCCAGCATGACGACCCTCCCGCCATCCTCGGACGGCGTGACCGGACGCAGCCCGAAGAACTCGCCCTCCGACGCGACGTAGTCGTCGGGATGCGGGCGCCGTCCTCCCTCGTAGGGATCGTCGCGCGCGGCGCGGCCAACGAAGCCGTCGCCGTCGAGGTCGCGGTGAAGGCCCACGAACAGCTCGAGGGTCAGGACGCCGGGCGCCATCGTGGGGACGCCGTCGCGTTCTCCTCCGATGAGCGGGACCGTGTGGCCCACGAGCGAGTTCCTGCCCTGATGGACGATCTTGGTCTTCGGCAGGAGGTCGATCCACGGCGTGTACTCGGCGAGGTACGCCTCGCGGCGTCCCGCGTTCGTGCTGCCGCTCCCGTCCCGCCACTCCTGCGGATAGCGGCCCCAGGCGGAGCGCGCCGCGGCGCCGGAGAAGGCGTCGGCGGACGTGCCGGTCGCGGGCACGGCTTCGGCCTCGCAGCCGTCGGGGCACCATCCGAGGCTGGGGCTCCCGCGTCCGTTCGCGACGGGGGCCGCGGAAGCTCCGTAGAGCGCGGCCACGGGACCGGGCGCGATCGCCGCGTAGACATCGATGTCGACGCGCGCGCTCGACCCGGGATGGAAGGGGAGGAGACCGCCGATGTTGGGGGTCGACGTCGCGTTCGAGACGACGGCCGTGGTGAACGTCTGGACGAGGGAGCCGTCGAGGAACACGATCGCGCCCGCCCTCCCCGCGCCGTAGGAATCGACGGCATATTCGGACGCGTAGATGTGGTGCGACAGGACGTACTCGAACGCGAAATCGGGTTCGTGGGCGCCCGGGCGGAGCGGCGAATGCGCCGTGGGGCGGCTCCCCGGCTCGACGAAGCCGAGCGGGCGCTCGACGCCGAGCGGGGCGAACTCGTTGTCCGGGGGCCAGATCGGCCGCCCTTCCTCGTCGAACGCGCGCGACCCCCTGAGCTCGAGGTCGGCGTCGCCGTCATGATTGTCCCACCAGCCGAGCACGGCGACGAAGCCGCCGGGGCCCGGAAGGATGATGTCGGGCAACAGACCCCCCGAGGCGCGCGCCGTATTGCCGCCGCGCAGGGCGTCGAAGGCCACCTGGTAGGGCGCCTGCGAGGAGGGATCCGTCGGATCCCACGAGACTGCCGCCTCCGCGAGGAAGAGCGGCTGGGCCGGCCCCACGGCGCCGATGTAGAACGCGTCGAGCACGAGGATGCCCGTCGCGGGATGCGCGACCCCCGTCGGTTCGACCGGACAGCGCGCATCGGGTTCGCCCGCGCGGGCCTCGGCGATGCAGTTCATCTGGCCCCAGCGGTCGAGTTCGGCGCGGTTCGGCTCCCCGGTTTCCGGGTCGACGGGATAGGCGTGGTTCATGGTGCCGAATCCGAGGCATCCGGACGCGACGACACCGAGAGCGACGGCGAGTACGGAGACGGGGCGAAGGGTCATGCGGCAAACCTCCCGAGGGCGCGGAAGACGACGGGACGATCAGGCTTCCGCAGCGAGCGCGGCGCGCGGCCTCCCGTGTGGGCCTCCCGGAACCAAGGCCGCGGGAGAGGTCTTGTAACTTCACCCGCCCCGTCGGCTTCAAGGCCCGCGCCGGCCTCGGGGGCGCGTGGACGCGCGTCGCAAGGGCTGGATCGCGATCGTCGTGAGCGCGGTGTCGTTCGGCGGCGTCGCGGTCCTCGGCAAGCTCGCGCTTTCGGCCGGCATGACGGTGCCCGCGCTCCTGTTCTGGCGCTGGCTCGTGGCGGCGGTCGCGCTCGCCCCCGTTGCGTGGCTCGCGCTCGAGGGCCGCGGCGTCTCGCGCCGAGCGCTTCTCGGCGGTTTCGCCCTCGGGGCCGTCGGCTATGCCGGCACGTCAGGCGTCTACGTCTCGTCGCTGCCCCACATCGCGGCCGCCCTCGCGAGCTTCCTCCTCTTCACGAGCCCCGCGATCGTCGCCGCGCTCTCCGCGCTCCTCGGCGAGCGGCTCTCGCCCCGCGGGCTCGCGGCCCTCGCGCTCGCGCTTGCGGGCCTCGCGCTCCTCGCGTTCGGCCCGGGCGTCGCCGCGTCGCTCGTCGGCGTCGCGCTCGCCGTGCTCTCCGCATTCATCTACGCGGGCACCATCGTCGCCGGCCGACGCATCGTCGCGGACGAGGAGCCGCTCGTCGTCGCGACCGGCATCATGGCGGGGGCCGCCGTCGCCTTCGGCGTCTTTGGCGCCGCCACCGGATCCTGGGGGCTGCCTTCGGATTTCGCGACGTGGGGCGTCGTTCTCGCGATGGGCATCGTGAGCACGGCCTTGAGCGTCGGGGCGTTCTACGTCGCGCTCCCCCTCATCGGCGCGCCGCGCGCGGCCCTCGCGAGCACGCTCGAGCCCGTGAGCACGGCCGCGGTCGCGTTCATCGTCCTGGGCGAAACGCTCGCCGTCCCGCAGCTTGCGGGCGCGGCCCTCGTCCTCGCGGCCGTCGCGCTCCTTGCGACGGAACGGCCCGCGGCGGCGGCCCCGACGTGAGCGGCCGGCCGCGCAAACCCCCTTCCTTCAAGAGCCGGGCAGGCATACATCCTCACCATGACCTTCACGGAGAGCGTGGTCGCCGCCCTCGGCCGCTTCTTCGAGCTTCTCGCGTTCTGGCGCGGCTACGAGGAGCCCCTCGGCACCCTCGCCCTGCACGTCGTCGGCATCGGGTTCTACACGCTCATCGTCTTCGGCTTCTACAAGACGCTCTCCCGCCGTCGCATGCTCCTCAGCCCGCGCGAGCGCGGAGAGGAGCGCGACGATTCGGTCTGGGCGAAGATCGGCCGCACGACGCTCGAGAGCATCCTCCTCCCGATCACCTCCTTCACCTTCGTGATGATCCTCACGGGGGCGCTCTTCCTCCTCGTCAAGGACGACACGGTCGCGCAGGCGCAGGTGGTCGAGCGGCTCATCCTCGTCGCGATGGCCGTCGTCGCGGGCGTCCGGCTCATCAGCGCCGTGAACGAGAACGCGGCCGAGGACCTCGCGAAGCTCGTGCCGCTCTCGCTTCTCGGCGTCTTCATCGTGAGCCCCGGCTTCCTGAACACGGCGACCGTCCTCGCGCGCTTCGAGGGGCTGTGGCCCCTGCGCGAGATCATCTTCCGGTACTTCCTCGCGTTCATCGCGCTCGAGGTCACGGTCCGCCTCTTCCGCGCCGCGCTCCGTCCGCTCGGCCGCAAGAAGCCTTCGAAGCCGAAGCTCGAGGACGACAAGGTCGTGCTCGCGCCCCAGAGGGCGAAGTGATTCAGGCGGTGGCGCGCGCCGCGCGCCACGCCTCGGCCCGCTCGACCGCGGCCCGCATGCGCTCGAGCGCGCCTTCCGGCGTGACGCCGCGCGAGAGCTCCGATCTCAGGCGGGTCGCGTCGCGGAAGCCCTTCGTGAAGGCCTGCGCCTGGCGCAGGATCTGCGGCTCGCCGATCCCGGCCGCGCGCGCCATCGCGACGTACGCCTCGAAGTCCTCGATCTGCTCGCGCGGGACCGGGCCGTCGTCCTCCTCGCCCGTCGCGAGATGGCGCGCGATGCGTCCGAAGACGCGCGGGTCGCCGAGCGCCGCGCGGCCGAGCGCGAGGCCGTCCGCGCCCGAACGCTCGAGCGCGGCCTTTGCGCTCGCGCCGTCCACGACGTCGCCGTTGCCGACGACGGGGATGGAGACCGCCTCCTTGACGGCGCGGATGAGGTCCCAGTCGCTTTTGCCGGAGTAACCCATCTTCGCGGTGCGCGCGTGGAAGATGAGGCCGTCGGCGCCCGCGGCCTCGAGGCCGCGCGCGAAGGCGACCACGTCCATGGGACCGCCGTTGCCCGCGCGCATCTTGACGAGAAGAGGCTTGTCGGAGGCGCCCTTGATCGCGCGCACGAGATCCATCGCGAGGGCAGGCCGGTCAAGGAGCGCCGCGCCGCAACCCTGGCGCTTGATCTGGTGGGCGGGACAGCCCATGTTGAACCCGAGGATCGCGCAGCGCTCGCCGACGTCGCGCGCGGCGTCGGCGACCCGCGCGGGGTCCGTCCCGAAGAGCTGGATGCTCATGGGCGCCTCCTCCGCGAGCGTCCGCATCTTCACGAGCGTGCCGGGGACCTCCCGCTCGACGCTCGTCGCGGACACCATCTCGCTGCAAACGAGACCGGCGCCGTGCCGCCGCGCGAGGACGCGCAGCGCGAGGTCGCTGAAGCCCGCCATTGGCGACAGGACCAGGTTGTTGGGGAGGCGCACGCGGCCGATCGCAAGCGGCCTCAGGAGGTCCGGCATCCGCTTTGGGATGCCCGCCCCCGGGCGATAAAGGCTTTCACGGCGCGAGGTGCGCGGGGAGCGGGTAGCCGGCTTCGGCGAGGAGGCGCAACGTGAGGCGCGCGGGGAGGCCGATGACGGTCCAGGGGTCGCCCTCAAGGCGCTCCACCCACGCGGCCGCGGCGCCCTGGAGCGCGTACGCGCCGGCCTTGCCGAGGGGCTCGCCCGTCGCGACGTAGGCGGCGACCGCGTCCGCGGAGCGCGGCCGGAACGCGACGGAGGCGCTCTCGATGCCGGAGCGGATCGGACCGTCCGGAAGACGCCGGACCGCGACGCCGGTGTGGACGCGGTGTACGCGGCCGGCGAGCGAGGCGAGCATCCGGCGGGCCTCCTCGGCGCCGGCGGGTTGACCGAGCGCGACGCCGTCGCGGTCGACAAGCGTGTCGGCCGCAAGGACCCACCCGGGCCCGGGTTCGAGGACCGCGGCGGCCTTCCGCCGCGCGAGCTCGACCACTTGCGCTTCGGGTGGACCCGTTGCAGTCTCGTCCACCCGCGTGGGCCGGACCTCGATCGGGAGGCGGAGAGCCTCGAGGAGGGCGGCCCGGCGGGGGGATGCGCTCGCGAGCAGGATCCGGGGCGGATCGGCCATTCCAGGGGACAAATCTTCGGCGCGCCAAGACCCCTTCGGGATGCGCCTCGGGCATGTTGAACGACCTTACCACAAAGATAGTAACCCTTCATACCGGCTTTCGGGCGTGCGGACCCCCGGGA
>DATLGO010000072.1 GCA_035540375.1 Candidatus Thermoplasmatota archaeon | reverse complement strand
GGGGGGCCGTCCGGGCCTCGAGGACGACCATGCCCGCGACGAAGAGGACGAGGCTCGCGGCGCTCGTCGCGACCGACTGGAGCTCCCAGTAGCTCGTGAAGCCGCTCAGGATGAGGCCGACCTCGTCGAGCACGAGGCCTGCGCCGAACCCCGTCGCAAGAGCCGTGTAGGCGTCGGGGCGCGCGAGGAGCCGCGCGACGGCGAGGGCGAGGAGCGCGGCGCCGAAGTAGGCGTGATGCACGTGGAACCCGTTGATCGCGACCACCTGCCCGATCACCGTGCCTTCAGGGTCTCCCGCATCGGCGCTCGAGAAGACGTAGACCCACGCCCGGGAGATGGCGACGGCGGCGACGGCGCCGAGGGCGATGCGTCGACCCGGGAAGCGCGGTCGCATGGTCGGCCGAAGTCCGACGCTCCTTAAGCGATGCGGGGAAGCGCCGCTCCGTCGCTCGCGTCACGCCGGCAGCACGAGGCTTCCGATGACGTCGCAGTCGCGCACGAGGCCGCTTTTCGGCTCGGGCGTCAGGCTGGTCGCCACGGGAATGGGCTCTGTGCACGCGGTGAACGGGACGTCGAGCGTGCCCTGCGGGAAGAGCACGTAATCGCTCGCGAGTCGGCCATTGCCGAACGCTCGCGATTCGATGACGACGGCGTCGTTCCCGCTGACCCGCCGGAGGCCGCCGTTCGGCAGGCAGGGGAGGCCGGGCGGGCAAACGTCGCCTCGGGAGTTTGCGATCGTAAAGACGTCCGTGTTCCGCGCGACGAAGACCCCCGCGGGACCCCAGTCGCGCTCAGGTGTGAGGACGATCCGCCATCCGCCACCGCCGGGGCGAGCTCCAGGGTTCACGCCGAGCCACTCGCCGTTCGAGCCCACGTAGCGATCCGGCATCGGGCGCGCGCCGCCCTCGTGCGGATCCTCAGGGTTGGCGCGGCCGATGTAACCGTCTCCGTCGAGATCCTTCCAGAATCCGACCCATAGATCGAACGTGACGAAACCGGGCGCCGTCGCGTGGCTGCCGTCTGAGGCGCGTCCCGGGAGCGGACCTGGGCCCGTGTAGGCGGTCGAGGTCACGGGGCCCGCGGGGGTGTGGTAAGCGAGAAGATCGATCCACGCCTCGTAGTCCGCGACGTGCGCCGCGTGGCGCCCGGCGGACGTGGATCCGCTCGCGTCGGCCCATTCGCGGCCGTAGGGGGCCCAGACGGCGCCGTATAGGTCCGCGCTCGGTTCGGCAAGCGGGGTGCCGTCGAAGGGGACGGGTCCCGCGCGGCCTCCATTCGGCATGTAGCCGAGGCTCGGGCTTCCGAGCGCGTTCACGAAGGGGGCCGCCGTTCCGGCATAGAGCGCCTCGACGGGGCCGGCCGCGGCCGTCGCGTGCCGATCGATATCCACGAACGACTCGGCCGTGGGCGTGTGGTCGAAGCGCGGGTCGGTCACGACCCGCAGTTCCACGACCTGGAAGAGCGAACCGTCGACGTGGATGACGACAAACGTCTCCTGCGATTCGTAGAGCGGATTGCCCGCGGTGGCCGGCGTGAGGATGGCGTCGGGTTCGTAGGATGCGGGCCTGTGCGCGTCGCCCACCTGCGGGTGGCTCCCGGGCTCGATGAAAGCGATGACGCGCGCGCCGTCCTTGCGGAGCCATTCGTTGTCGGTCGCGATTGTTTCCGACGTGAAGGGGCTCGCCGAGGAGGCGGAAACGGTCTTGTACTCGGCGAGGCGGTCGCCGTCAAGGTCCTCCCAGAACCCGAACCACGCCCACACGTCATGTGGGCCGGGGACAAGGATGTCGGGCGCGAGGCCGTCCGTCGAGCGGTGGAGGTTTGTGCCTTCATAGTAGGAAGGGCGCGATGCGCGAGGATCTTCGGCGAGGCTCGCGGGACGACGCACGCCCCCGTGCGTCTCGAAGAGGGCGTCGAGAACGAGGATGCCGGTCGCGGGATGGGGGCCGCCCGTGGACGCGACGGGACACCGCGCGTCGTCGGTCAAGCGCGCGACGGCCGTGGTAACGCAATTCGCCTGGCCCCGCGCGTCGAGCGCGAGCCGGTCGTTCTCCTCCGCCTCGATTCCCATGCGGGTCTCGTGCGGGCGGGCGACGGCGAGGGGACTCGCGAGGAGCGCAAGGACGACGAGGAGCGCGACGAATGGGCGCACGGGAAGCCTCCGGCGTGCGAGTGGCCCGTCCGCGCCTTAAACCATTCCCGGGGAGGTCGGCTCACGCAGGCTCGTACTTGGACGCGCACCCGACCTGCATGTCGTGGGCGAGGAAGACGAGCGCGCCCGCCCCGTCGCGCGCGAGCCGCCCCTCGACGACGACGGTGCGGCCCTCGAGGGTCCCGCCCGCGTCGTGCTCGGGGACCGCGTGGTGGGACGCCCATCGGACCGGAAGCACGCGGTGGTCGCCCACGACGTCGAACGCGACGGTGCCGTTGGCGCGCACAAGGCTTCCCTCGCGCACGGTCGCCTTGAGACCCACGTCGCGACCGATCCAGGGCTCCGGGTCGTCCACGAGCGTCGCGACCGACTTCAGCTCCTGGGGCGCGACCCCGATGAGGGCGAGAGCGCCCCCTGCGGCGACGAGGAGGAGCACAATGGCGAGCTTCGCGGCGCGGCGCACGCGTCGCTCACTCCTTCCGCGTACTTGGGCTTTCCCCGGACGTTCTCGCGGCATCTTCGAGGTGCGCGATCTCCCGCGCGAGGCGCTCCGAAAGGCGGTGGAGCCGCACAAGGTACGCTCCCAGGGCGATCCACACGGCGGAGAAGGCGAACGCGAACGTCAGGAGGTCGTCGGCCAAATGTCATCTCTCCAGGGTTTCGGAGGCCGCGACGAGGCGCGCCTCGAGGACGGCAAGATCGTAACGGAGGGCGGCGAGGGCCGCGTAGAGGAGCGTGAACGCGACAACGCCGAAGCCAAGGTAGATGCCGAGGCCCGGGTCCAGGCCGGATCCCGGCCGCGTGAAGTCGGGATGGATGCTGACGCTCGAGGCGAGGTAGGAGAGCGGCACGCCCACGACGGCGAGGAGCCCGAAGACGGCCGCGAGACGGCCACGTCGATCGTCGTCGGCGACGCCCGCCCTCAACGAGAGGTAAGCGAGATACGCGAGGATGAGCACGACGAGCGTGATGACCTTCGCGTCCGTGAACGGATCGTAGCCTGCGAACTCGAGCCGGCTCCATGCGAGGCCTGTGACGAGCGCGACCACGCTGAACACGGTACCGACCTCCGCGCTCGACCGGGCGAGGTGGTCCCAGCGCGCGGCGGGCGCGTGGAGGAAGCGGGCGCTCGCGAAGGCCGTGACCGCGAAGGCGAGGTATCCGATCCATGCGGATGGAACGTGGAAGTAGAAGATGCGCTGCGTCACCGGCGCGACGAAGCCCTTCGCCTGAGGGGCGACGACGAGCGCGAGGACGACGTGCGCGAGCATCGCGACGACGGCGACGGCGACGAGGACTGTCCGCCCGTTCATGCGACGACCTCCTCGAAGAGATACCATCCGAGGGCGAGGACGATGATGGCGAACCCGGCCAATAAGGCTGCTTCACCCGCGACCTCCGAAAGTCCCGCGCCTTCGAACGCGGCCGTCGTCGCATGGATGGCGGAGATGACGACCGGCATCGCGACGGGAAGCAGGAGCACGGGAACGAGCGCTTCCCGCGCTCGAGCCGCCGTCGCGACGGCCGCAAGGATGGTCGCCGCGGCCGCAAGCCCCACCGTCGCGAGGACGGCGATGACCGCGAGCGTCCCGAGCGCGACGCCGCCGAGGTCCGGGGAAAGCCACGCGTAGAGCGGCAGCACAGCCGTTTCGACCGCAAGGAGGAGCGTCGCGTGGGCGATCGTCTTCCCCAGGAAGATGTCGCCGCGGTCGGCGGGCGCCCCGAGGAGGACGTCGAGCGTACCCCGGTCGCGCTCGTTCGCGAACGACCGCGCGGAGGCGAGGGCGCTCGCGAAGACCACCGCCGTCCAGAGCACGCCGGACGCCACGACGGCGCGCTCGTGGAGGTCGTGGTAGGCGACGAGCCCGACCGCGAGGACGAGGAGGGCGAGGAGCAGCATCGCGTTCACGAGATCGCGCGTGCGGCCTTCGACGCGAAGGTCCTTCGCGGCCACCAGGAACGCCGCCCTCATGGCGCGTTCCTCCGGGGCTCGTCGCGAGCCACGCGGCCGCGCTCGAGCGCGACGGCGCGATCGACGAGCGCGCCGAGCCTCGGCGCGTCATGCGTCGCGACGAGGACCGTCGCGCCCCGCGCGGCAAGGCCCGCGAGGGCGCGGTCGAGCGCCGCCGCGCCGTCTTCGTCGAGGCCCGCGTGCGGCTCGTCGAGCAGGACGATGTCGGGCTCGCCGACGAAAGCCCGCGCGAGCGCGACGCGCTGACGCTGACCTCGCGAGAGGGCGCCTGCCGCAAGATCGCGGCCGCGCGCGGGGAATCCCGCAAGGTCGAGGGCGGAGGCGGCCTCGGCCCCGGCGCGGTTCCGCCCGAGGAGCTTTGCGCGGAAGGCGACGTTCTCGAGCGCCGTGAGCGCGTCGTAGAGCGCGGCATCGTGCCCCGCGTAGCCGATGCGGGCGCGCGACGCGGCGTCCTCGCGCAGGTCCCGACCGTCGAGACGGACGGCGCCGCGGCTGGGTCGGTCCAGGGCCGCCGCAAGCCTCAGGAGCGTGGTCTTGCCGGACCCGTTCGGCCCGAGGAGCGCCGTCGTCGTCTTCGCGTCGAACGCGAGCGTCACGCCCTCGAGGGCCGTCGCTCGGCCGAAGCGTCGCGTCACGTCCTCGAAGACGAGCACGCCCGCGGACCGGTGGGCGCTGACTTAAGGGTTCGGCGGGTGACGTGTTGCCCGGCGGGGCGCGAAGTCTTCAAGGTGATCCGGACGTTTCAAGGCCCGGAGGCTTGGTCGCACGGTCACGGGCATCGTCTTCGACGTCGAGGACGGGGCGGCCGCTCTCGCGCGCGTCTCAGCGGCGCATCCGCGGGCGCGGGTCCTTGTGCGCCTGCTCGGCGACGGCGGAGGCGACAAGCTCGAAAGCGTCGTCACGACCTTCGGCCCCCCCGAGGCCGCGGACGCGGTCGCCCGCGCCCTGAAGGGACTGGCCCACGACATCCGCGTCGAAACAGTGTCCTCGCGGTCGGGAGCGACGACATTCCGGATCGGCCATGCGCGGGAAGTCGCCCGGGAGATCGGCCTTCGTCCGGCTCTCGCGATCCTCGAGGAGTTTCGCGGCGACGTCTTTCTCGATCCGCTCGTCCACCAGGCGGGGCGAGCGAGGGCGACGCTCGTGGCACCTCCAGGGCGATCGACGCGGGACGTCCTGGTCGCGGCGCAATCGGCCTGCGAACGCGCGGGTCACGGCTCCTTCCGGGTTCTCAAGGTCGAGCCCGAGCCTCTGAGAGCGTTCGGTTCGCGGG
This sequence comes from Candidatus Thermoplasmatota archaeon, assembly GCA_035540375.1. NCBI lineage: Archaea > Methanobacteriati > Thermoplasmatota > Thermoplasmatota archaeon. The sequence continues at coordinate 7,568 of DATLGO010000072.1, read as the reverse complement.
ACGACATGCTCGAAGCCGACGACGAGGCGCTCCTGCGCGTCGCGCACGCGTTCGGCTATTACGCGACGCCGAAGACCGCCAAGCTCGAAACCATCGCCCGCCACGTCGGTCTCACCACGAGTCCGCTTCACAAGCGCCTCGTCGCCGCCGAGCGCGCGATCGTCGAGGCATGGGTGGCGTCGCCGGCTGCGCCGCCGCCCTCGCGCGCGCGGGCGCGAGCGGGGCAGGGAACGTCCGTCGAGGTCCATGCCCGGATCGAAGCCTGCGGCGACGCGCTCGGCGCCGCGACGCGGGACCACCCGGACGTGCGGGTCGTCCTGCACCCGCTCGGCGAGGCGGGGGGCGTGATGTCCTCCCGCATTCTCGTGGAGGGAACGCCGGAGGCCCGGGCCGCGTTCTTCGAGGCGTGGAAGCCCGGAGGGGCCGAACGCGTCGCCGAAAGCCCGCGCCACGCGATGTTGACGATCCGCGCCGCCGAGCCCGATGACCATGCGCGATGCGCGGCCGCCTTCGGCGCCGAGAGCTTCGCAAGACCCTCCGTCCTCATGGGCGGGGTGCTCACCCTCCGGCTCGTCCTCATCGAGCCGACCGGCCGCGCCGACCTCGAAGCGCGCCTTGCGGAAGGCGCGGCCCACCTTGCTTCGTCGCGGACCCGTCTCCTCGGATTGCGCGCCGGAACCCTCGACCTGCCTCCGCTCGCCGGGGCGTGGGACGAACCCATGACGACGCGGCAGGAGCAGGTGCTGCGGGTCGCGCACGCGCTGGGTTACTACCGCACGCCGCGCGCGACCACGCTCGCCCGCGTCGCGGCGACGCTCGGCATCTCGACGAACGCGGCCCACAAGAGCCTCGTGGCGGCCGAGCTGAAGCTCGTGACGCGACACCTCGCGTCCCCGGACTGACCCGTGTCCCCGCGATGGTCCCTGCCGCCGCTTCGACACGAGAAGGCTCATCTCGCTCCCGCGCGGCCATGGAACCCTCCCCGTTCCATCCGAGGGCGAGATAAGTCAACCCGACAGGTCAATATTAGCCGTCATTTCGCCGACTTTCCCGAAACAAGCTGGGCCGTCCGCGCAAGCCTTATGTTGACCGGAAACGCAGGTAGGTAGGCCCTCACGGGCACAACCTTCGGGTTGAATTCCTCGGGGGAGGAATCTGAGTGCTGAACACCGACAACGAACTTAGCGCAAGCGATCGAGTCAAGGAAGTGAAGGTGAAGATCCCCGTGCACTACCACGTGCGCCTCCATTCCATGAAAGTGCTGACGGGGAAGCAGATCTCCGACGCCGTGACCGAGGCGTTGGATGCGTACTTCGCGATCCGGGAGCCCGTGTTCGGGCGGGCGCCCACGATCGCGACGGTGAAGCCCGCAACCGACATCCGCGGACTTCCCGAGCTTCGTTGAGCCTTCGACCGAGGGTCGCGAACGAAGCGACCGGGTCGCCCTCACGACCCGGACCCTCGAGCCGCCACGCCGTACCGGCGGCGCACCTCCCGGCGCGGGCCCGACGCCCGCGCCGCTCCTTCTCATTCCCGTTCCAGGTGCACGTCGTCCGCGACGAGCGTGATGGAGCGGCCGGCATCGTCCCTCAACAGGAGGTGCCCCGCGTCATCGATGTCCACCGCGTAGCCGGAGCGCCCGTCCTGCGTCCGGATGCGGCGCCCGAGGGTCGCCGATCTCGCGCGGGCCTCCGCGAGGAGGGCCGCATCGTCGCCGCGTTCGAAGGCCTCGAGTCGCGGCGCGAGCGCGTCGAGAAGCGCGTCGAGGAACGCGTCGACTGCGACCGGCTTCGCGGCGAGGTCGGCAAGCGACGCGGCTCGAGCCTCGGCCGGAAACGCGCCCGGATCGACGGCGACGTTCACGCCCAGGCCGAGGATCGCGAAATCGGGCGGTCGCGACTCCGCGAGGATGCCCGCAAGCTTCCGGCCGTCGGGCGCGAGCACGTCGTTCGGCCACTTGACGCGCGCTTCGAGGTCCGCCTCCTGCCGGCACGCCTCCGCGACGGCGTTCGCGGCGAGGAGGGAGAGGAGGGGCCACGATTCGCTCGCGCGCCGGGGGCGCGCGAGGATCGAGACCCACAGACCGCCCGCGGGCGACGTCCACGCGCGGCCCGCGCGGCCACGGCCCGCGGTCTGGCGCGCCGCGACGAGCACGAGGCCTTCCGGCTCGCCCGACGCCGCGCGCTCGCGCACGACGTCGTTCGTGCTTGCGCACTGGGCGACGCGCTCGACGCGCCAGCGCACGCGCTCACTTCCCGCGCCGCGCCTTCGCAGCCTCAGCGACGATGGGACGCGCGCGCTCCCACAGCTCGTCGAAGGATTTCGAGATCTCGCGCGCGAGCGTCGGGTCCTGCACGTACACCGACCCGAGACCTTCGGCGGGCCGGGCTGGGTTCGCGAGGATGAGGATCACGCTTTCGCGGTCGATGATGTGGAACTGCGGGCGGCCCGGCTCGGCGAGGCGGAAGCGGCCGAACATCTCGGGGCGCGCAAGCGACGCGATCCAGGCGCGGGCGGCCTCCTCGTCGCCGGGGCCCGCGCCCACGAGGATGCGGAACGGAATGCTCTTCGACGTGAGGTTCCGGCGGATCGCCGTGATCATGCCGGTGAGCTGCTCCACGGCCCCCTCGAACTCGCGCGGGGCCTCTCCGAGCCCGCGCATGACCGCGAGGAGGGAGCCGAAGTGGCCCGAGAGATCGATGTAGACCACGTATTCGCGCTTCGCTTCGGCGGCGCGCGCGAGATGCTTCGCCGCGAAATCGCGCCACGAGACCGCGACGGACCAGAACGCGGAGTCGCGCTGCGGCGTGCGGGCGCGCGCTCGGAGACGACCTTCGAGCGCGGGAAGCGACTTGACGAGCCCTTCGAACTCGCGCCGCTTCAGCTCCTTGAGGCCTTCGAGCGCCTCGCCCAGCTCGCGGGCCATGAATTTGCGCGGGCGTGTTGCCTGGACCTCGATGAGCCCGAGGCCTTCGAGGCGCGCCATGGTCTCGTAGATCTTCGACGTCGGCACGCCGGAGAGGCGCGAGAGCGACTTCGCATCGGCGATGCCCTGGCCGAGGAGCGCGAGGTACGCGTCCGTCTCGTACTTCGTGAGGCCGAAGCCGAGGAGGAACTGCCGCTCGTCCGGCGGGGTGGAGGCCGCGCCGCGCGCATCCGTCTGCATGGCCGCGGGAAGCCGGTCCCGCGCCATAAAGTTTCACTTGGCGGAGTAGAAACTCAATCGGTCACGGGGTGGGGCAGCTCGACAAGCTCCAGGAGGACGCCCTCGGTCGCCTTCGGATGGACGAACGCGATGCGCGAGTTCTCGACACCCTTCCGGGGCACCTTGTCGATGAGCGGGACGCCTTTCGCCGCGAGCTCCGCAAGCGCCTCCTCGATGTCCTCCACCTCGACCGCGACGTGCTGGAGGCCCTGGCCCCGCTTCTCGATGAAGCGCGCGATGGCGCCTTCGGGATCGATGGATTCGAGGAGCTCGAGCTTGAGGCCCGCGATCGGATAGAAGTACGTCTTCACGCCCTGGTCGGCGACGACCTCCTCGTGCGTGAGCTTCAGCCCGAGGATGTCCTCGTACACGCGCTTCGCCTTCGCGATGTCGGCGACGGCGATGCCCAGATGGTCGACGCGCAGGACGCGCATGGACGGCGATGGCGGGCCCCGGCCTTGAGGCTTACCGGCTGGGCTCGCCGCGCTTCACGGGCTGGATGTCGATGACGCGCGCCCGCAGCGCCCGCACCGCTTCGCGGTCGGCGCCGACGGCGATGCTCACCCCCGTCGCGACAGGGATGCTCGCGGCGATGGCGGCGATGAGCCCCGCGACCGCGAGCTTGAACCAGAAGGGCGTGCGCGTGACCAGGCGCCAGGCCCGGCGCGGGTCGAGGAGCGGCGCGAGGAGAGGCGCGGCCCACGCGAACTTCGCGCCTTCGACCGTGTCGCGGCGCAGGTTGTCCTTGAGGTCGCCGACGTCGAACGCGGAATCGAGCACGCGCGTGACCTGGGCGCGCGCCTCCTCCTCGGACGGCTCGTGGCCGTGCAGATGGTCCACGACGAGGACGACGTGCACGACCGCTTCCTGGGCGGGGCGCGTGCGCCGGCCGAAAAGGCCCGTCGCGCGGACGTAGGGCCACCACAACCGCGAGGCGGCCCACGCGCGCGACAGGAGGACCGCGCGGCGACGGTCGCCGCCCGCGAGATCGAGCAGGCGCCGCGCGTCGCGCACCGCATCGTCGCGGACCGCGTGGAACACGTCCTGGAAGCCGCGCTCGAGATCGTCGCGGAAGGCCTGGTCGAGCATGCTTCGCGCTAGGCGCCGTCCCCGCTTAAGGTTGCGGACAACGCACCTCGCCCCCGCCCCCCGGAGACGCGTCGGCGGCAGGCTCATGATGGGGTTCTCCCTTCGGGCGGCCCATGGAACGCATCCTCCAGGGAAAGGCGGCGCTCGTGACGGGCGGCGGCCGCGGGATCGGCCGCGCGGTCGCGGAGGCCTTTTCCCAGGCGGGCGCGGGCGTCGTGGTCTTCTCGCGCACGCTGCGCGAGGTGGAGGAGACCGCGAAGGCCATCGAGGCGGCGGGCGGCCGAGCGGTCGCCGTCGCGGGCGATGTCCGGGAGCCGAAGGACCTCGAGGCCGCCGTCGAGGCGGCCCATGCGGCCTTCGGCCGCCTCGACATCCTGGTCGCGGACGCGGGCGCGAACGTCATTTCGAAGCGCCTCATCGACGCATCGGAGCAGGAATGGGACGACGCCTTCGACGTGAACGTCAAGGGATCGTTCCTCACGGTGCGCGCCGCGGCCCCCCGCATGTCGAAGGACGGGAGCATCATCCTGGTCACGACCGGCCTCGCGCGCGGACCCGGTCGCTTCGGCGCGTTCCGCGAGGACGGACACTCGGACCCCGACGGGCCGCTCCCCGAGTACGCGCCGTACAGCCTCGCGAAGTACGCGGTGGAAGGACTCACGCGCGTTCTCGCGGCGGAGCTGCCGCAGCGCGTGAACTGCGTGAATCCGGGCGTCGTCGACACGAGGATGTCGCCGGGCGTTCCGCTCAAGCCGCACGACGTGACGGGCGTCTTCCTGCACCTCGCGTCCAAAGAGTCCGGCAGCACGACGGGTCGCGTGCTGCGCGCGCTCGACTTCCTCGCGGACCCGTGATCAGACCGCGACGACGTTGTCGTCCCCGTTGATCGCGACGTTCTGCCCCGCGACGAGCTTGCCCGAGAACGTGTTGCCGTCCGCGCCGCCCGCCACCTGGAGGTTCGCGGAGGCGGCGTAGAGGAGACCGTCGTAGACGCCCCGGTCCGACTGGACCTCGATCGCGTTGCCCGAGGCGCGCCAGGCGCCGAGGACGAGGCCGTCCACGAACGGCGTGAGACGGAGGTCGTGGGATTCGATCGTGATGCGGCCCTTCGCGACGAGGGTGACGGCGACCGCGCTCTGGGCACCGCGGACGACCACGTCGCCGTCGACGTAATGGAGGCCCGCGGCGAGCGCCCCGGCATCGATGACCGCGGAGCTGTTGCGGAGATGGTAGCTCGAGCCCGCCGCAATGGCGGCGCGACCGCCGGGCGCGTAGTCGGCGAGCGCGAGGGAGACGGGCGCCGGGGCGGCGGCGACCTTGTCGGCCCCGCGCTCGAGGACGTGCCCGTTGTTGTTGGAGTCGATCGCATCGACGTACCGGACGCTGCCCCGGAACCGCTGGTCGCCGCCCCGGAGGAAGACGTCGTCGTTCGCGTGGGCGCACTGGTCGAAGCGGTTGCGCGAGCCGCGGATCTCGAGGTCGGCGCCGGCCCAGATGGCGCATTCCCGTTCGGTCGGGATGTCGACGCGGAACGTTGCCGAAGCCGACCCCGAGGCCGAAACCGCCGCGTAGGTCGTCGATCCGAGAAGCATCGGCGCGCCGACGCCCGCGACGAGCGAGAGCGTCGCGACGATGACATAGAGGGCGTGGAGGCGCGGCTTCATGGCGACTCCTCCTTCGCCGCGGCCTTGCGGGCCTGGCGCGCGCGGTCCATCGCGTCGAGCTCCCGGTAGAGCTTCACGAACTCGCGGCCGATGATGATCGCGGCCGGAACCAGGATGAGGACGACGAAACCGATCTTCGACTTCAGGACGCCGAAGGCGAGTCCCCAGTACGGGATGTCGAAGCGGTACTCGCCGATGATCTGAGAAGGCGCGAGGAGCCACGGGTCGTCGCCCGTGTTCGCGTCGCCGCGCGTGCGGTAGCGCGGGCCAGCGTCGGATTCGAGGATCTCGACCACGCGGTGCGTGACGAGCGTCTTCGCGGCCGGGAAGGGTTGGAAGGTGATCACGTCGCCCACCGCGACGGCCGTCGGCGGGCCGACGAAGATGACGTCGCCCGCCGCGAGCGTCGGCTCCATGCTCCCCGAGAGGACGAGGAACGCGCCGCTCGATCCCGTGAGCGTCGGGAAGGCGTAGAGGAGACCCGGAACGAGCAGCACCGCGAGGATCGCGACGCCCGCCCCCTTCGCGCCCCGCGACGTCGCGGCGCGCGCGGCCACGGCGCGGGCGGCCCGGGCCCGGTCCGCGAACCGGGGGGCCGGCGCGTCGGCCGGGGCGGGTGTCGGAGTCTCGCTCTCGCTCATCTCGGGTCACCGTGGAAAGGGAAACCCGGCCGTCCTGGGGGCGGCCGGGGCATTCAGGCGCTTCACGACGGGAGGACCTGCGTCAGGACGACGCTGAGGCCCAGCTTGTTGTCCTTGCCCTGGAGGTCGTTGCCCGCCGTCGAGTCGAACTTGACCGCGATTGCGAGCGTCTTGCCGTCGCCCGCGCCGGGGTCGGCGAGCGTGAGCGTCTGGCCGTTGAGGGCCCAGAGGTTCGCGTAGCCCGTGATCGGGGTGCCGCCGTAGCTCATCGAGGTGATCTGGATCTTCTCGGCGAGCGCCTGGTAGGTGTTCGAGAACGTGATCTTGAGCGCCACTTCGTGGCCCTCGGCGTCGCCCGTCTTGATCGAGCCGGTGTTCACGAACTTGAGCGTGCCCGAGGCCGTGTCGCCGGGCGCGAAGTTGCCGCCGCCGATGAAGGCGTCGACGTTGCCCGTTCCCGAGGTCGTGCTCAGGGTGAGCGTACCCGTCGAGAACAGGTTGTCCGGGGAGGACTCCTCCGCGGTGAAGACCGCGTAGGTTCCGTACCCGACGGACGCGCTCGCGACGCCGATCAACAGCAGGCTGGCCAGGATCTTGTAGTTCATGTTGACTGCCTCCTCGTGGGTCCGGACGGGGAAACTCCCGAACGGCTCCGAGTTCCGAGCATGCGCTGGGACCAGATGAACCTTGACCAGGTCGGGTCGATTCCGTCGGTCACAGACATGTGCGTCCGGGTCCGGTCAGGTCCCCTTGGAGTCACTTGTTGATCGGTCCTTGTCAGGGCCCCCACCGGGGAGGGGGTGCACCCCGACAGGACCGGTTCGACCGGCCTCGACGCTCCCCCCGGCGCGTCGTGACCGCGCGACCCCTTCGCATCCACAGAAACCCCCTATGAGGTGCCCATCCCGGTTGAGGACTTCCTCTTCCCTCCGGTGAAGGGCAAGCTGTCCAGGCCGCCAACCCTTATCC
>DATLGO010000071.1 GCA_035540375.1 Candidatus Thermoplasmatota archaeon | reverse complement strand
GCGGGGGCGAGCGCGGCGTGGATGATCGCGTCGCCGACTTCCGCCGCGACGCGCGCGGTGTTCCAGACCTCGATCTTGCCGGGGGCCGTCTGCGCGGCCGCCGCGTCGGCGCCGCCCCAGGCGACGAGCACGCCGCCGGAGAGGCCGAGGTCGTCGAGGGCGCCCGAGAAGGCGGCCGCCTCCTGGGCCGTGAGCGGCGCGTCGGTCTTCCAGTGGACCGCGAGGCTGAGACCGCCCGAGCGCGCGAGGAGGGGCACCTGGTAGGAGGTGCCCGTCTTGCCGGTGAGGGCGGACCCGAAGGCCACGCTGTACCCCCGGCGTTCGAAGACTTGAGCGAGAAGGTGCTGGAACTCAGGCATCAGTGCATCCCGGCCTCGATGGCGGCGGGCCGGCCTTAACGCCTTCGCTTTGGGTCAGGCTTTATAGGAAAGGCGACGGTGCGATGGACATGGATCCGGCGCCGCGCTACTCCGTATTGGAGCTCTGCCGCAACCGCGCCGGCTACGAGGCCGTCCCCGAGAAGCGGATGCGCCTCGACCTCGCGCGCGTGCAGGCGACGCTCGAGCGGTCGGGCTTCACGACGCTCGCGAACGCGGGCATCATCCTCGTTGCGAAGGTCGGCCCCGTGGAGATGAGCGTCTTCGAGTCCGGCAAGATCCTCGTCAAGACGCCGTACGAGGACCACGCGCGGCGCGCGCAGGCCGAGTTCATGAAGGCGATGGGGTGGGCGACGTGACCGCGGGATTCCTCCCGGCGAAGCTCCGCGACGACTTCGCGCCGCTCGCCCTTCCCGACCCGCCCGCGTTCCTCGACAACGCGTGCATGACGCTCAAGCCGCGGCCGGTCGTCGACGCGGTGCGCGCGTGGTATGAGGAGACGCCCGTGTGCGGCGGGCGGGGCGTGTACGACCTCTCGCACGAGGTCGCGCGGCGGGTCGAGGCCGGCCGCGCCGCGCTTTCGCGCCTCGTCGGCGCCCCTTCCCCGGGGTCCGTCGTGTGGACGAAGAACTGCACGGAGGCGATCAACCTCGTCGCGCACGCCTTCCCCTTCGAGAAGGGCGACGTCGTCCTCACGAGCGACCGCGAGCACAACTCCAACCTCGTCCCGTGGCAGGTCGCCGCGCGCCGCCGCGGGATCCGCCACGAGGTCCTTCCTTCCGGCCCCGATGGATCGTTCGACCTCGACGCCCTCGATCGGCGCCTCGCCGCGGGCGACGTCAGGCTCGTGAGCGTCGTGCACGCGTCCAACCTCGACGGCGCGACGCTTCCCGTCAACCGCATCGCGCGCCTTGCCCGCGCGGCGGGCGCGCGCACGCTCGTCGACGGCGCGCAGGCCGCGGGGCACATGCGCGTCGACGTGGAGGCGATGGGCGCGGACTTCTACGCCCTCTCGGTCCACAAGATGTACGGCCCGACCGGCGTCGGCGCGCTCGTGGCGCGCGAGGAGGCCCTCGCGTCCCTCGACGCGTTCATGACGGGCGGCGACACCGTCGCGGGCGTGACCTACGAGGGCCACCGGCTCCTCGACGGCGCGGGGCGCTTCGAGGCGGGCCTCCAGAACTACGCTTCGCTCGTCGCGGTCGAGCCGACCGTGCGCTATCTCGAATCGATCGGCCTCGAGGCGATCGAGCGGCACGAGCGCGCCTTCACGGCGCGCGTCGCGCGGGCGCTCAGGGACATCGAGGGCGTCGCAACCCTCGGCGAGCGCGACCCCGCGAAGCGCGGCGGCGTGACCGCGTTTGGCGTCGCGGGCCTCGACCCGGACGAGGTCGCGATCCTTCTTGCGGACCGCCACGGCGTCCTCGTCCGATCCGGAGACCATTGCGCGCACGCCTGGTTCGCGGCCCGCGGCGTCGACGGGTCCGTGCGGGCGAGCGCGGGGCTCTACAACGGCGCCGATGATGCCGATCGCCTCGTCGCCGCGGTCGCGGAAGCCGCGGCGAAGGGCGCCGAGGTCGCGAAGGGCCGGGCCTGATTCCACCGGATCCAGGCGTCACGAACCCCGGGGACGCCGACAGGTTTACCCCGCGTCAAGGGCTACCACGCGACGGTCTGACGCATGCTCCGCCTCCTGAGTGTCCTCGCCGCCGCGCTCCTCACCCTCCCGGCCGCCGTCGCCCACGACGTCGCGGCCCCGACCCTCGACGCGCGCGAACCGGGCGCGTCGCGCGGGATGTGGAGCGTCGCCTGGATGTGGGACCGCGACGGAGACAGCATCGACGACCGTCTCCCCTCGGCCGGCGCCGAGCCGGTGCGCATCGTCGTCGACTTCGACCACCGCCCGACCGACGCGGACGTCCGCGCGCTCGAAGCGCTCGGCTTCGCGACGGACTACCGCGCGCGCTACGTCGACAGCGTCACCGGCGCCCTCGCGCCGTCGGCGCTCGCGGCGGCCGCGCGGCTTCCCGGCGTCGCGCGCATCGAGATGGAGCTCGTGTACCGCGCGACGAATGACGTCGGCGTCAAGGCCATCAAGGCGCGCGCCTCGCCGACCTACCCCGTCGGCGCGTGGGACGGCCCGGGCGCGCGCGGCGCCGGCGTGAACGTCGCGATCCTCGACACGGGCGCGGACGACGCGATCCACGTCGCGCTCAAGGGCAAGCGCGTGTGCGGCTTCAACGCGCTCACGTCGACCGAAGGCGACCCCGACGACGACCACGGCCACGGCACGCACGTCGCCGCGACCGCGGTCGGTAACGGCGGCGTCGGCGCGTTCCCGTACGGCGCCCAGGCGGGCGCCGCGCCCGAGGCGGGACTCGTGGACGTCAAGGTCCTGTCGTCGAGCGGATCGTCCTCGGGCTCGTCCGTCCTCCGCGGGATCGAGTGGGTCATCTCGAACCGAGCGCGCTGCAACGTGCACGTCATGAGCCTGAGCCTGGGCGGGACCTTCGCGGACGACGGCACGTCGAGCGACGCGATGGCGCTCAACCGCGCCGCGGACCGCGGCATCATCGTCGTCGCGGCGGCCGGCAACCACGACATCCCGATCCTCGAGGACAACATCGTCTCGCCCGGATCCGCGGACAAGGCGATCACGGTCGCGGCCGTGAACGATCGGGGAACGATCTCGCGGTCCGACGACACGAAGGCCTCCTTCTCGAACGGCGGCCCGCGCGAATCCGACGGCGACGCGGACACCCGGGACGAAGAGAAGCCGGAGGTCGCGGCGCCCGGACAGTCCATCACGAGCGCGCGCCACAACACGGCCTCGAGCTACACGACGATGTCCGGCACGAGCATGGCGACGCCCATGGTCGCAGGCATCGCGGCCATGATGCGCGCCGCGAACCCGTCGCTCACGTGGCGCGAGGTCGAGGACATCCTCCGCGCGACGAGCGAGGACAAGGGACCCGCGGGTTGGGACCGCGATTACGGTTACGGGCTCGTCGACGCCCGCGCCGCCGTCGTCGAGGCCGCCGACCGCAACGTGCCGAACGCGCCGCCCGTCGCGTGCTTCTCCGCGACGCCCGGCCCGGGCCGCGTCGACGTGGACGGCGCCTGCTCGACGGACGCGGACGGCACGGTCGTCGCGTGGTCGTGGCGCTTCGGCGACGGCGCGACGGGCGCGGGCGCTCGGGCCTCGCGCGTCTACGCCGCGGCGGGCACCTACACGATCGACCTCGTCGTCACCGACGATCGCGGCGCGACGCATGCGACGTCCCGGGTGGTCGAGGTCCCCACGCCGCCCCCGAGGCCGCCCGTCGCCTGCTTCGGCCTGAGCGTCTTCCTGCGCAACCTCACCGTCGACGCCGCGTGCTCCACCGATCCGGACGGAAACATCGTCGCCTGGTCCTGGTCGTGGGGGGACGCGACGCCGGACGGCGCCGGCGCCCGCGCGACGCACGCGTACGCCGAGGACGGCGCATACACCGTGACGCTCACCGTGACCGACGCGACCGGCCTCACGGCGACGACGTCGCGGACCGTGAGCGTCGCCTTCGATCCGGACCCGGCGACGCCGACGCTGCGCTCGGGCGACGTCGTCACCGCCGCGAGCGGGTCCTCAGGGACGTGGCGGCACTGGAAGATCCTCGTCGGCGAAGGCGCTTCGGCGCTCGCCGCGACGCTCGATGGGAATCCGTGCGGGCTCATCGGCTGCAACCCCGACCTCGACCTCTACGTCCGCCACGGGGCGAAGCCGTACGTGGGCATGTACGACTGCCGGCCGTACGAGAAGGACAGCGACGAGGCCTGCGCGCTCGCGTCGCCGCGGGCCGGCTGGTGGTACGTCTCCGTCCATACGTACTCGGGATCGCAGTCCGTCGCCTACGAGGTCGCCGTCGACGTCTCCTGATCCGCGACCGGGAAGAAGTGGGACCGCCGCCCGTCCCGAAGCGACACGCGGGACGTCACGAGGCCTTCCGACTTCAGCCGCGCGACCGCGTGGCGCACGGTGCGCGCGGGCAGGTGCGCCTCCTCGACGAGGCCCCGGTGGTCGAGACCGCGGCGCGCCCTGACCGCGGCGAGCACGGCGCGCGCGCTCGGCGGGAGCGCGTCCTCGCCCGGGATGGGCGCGGGAGCGACGGAGGGGGCGGTCGCGCGCGGGCCCAGGACGCCATTGTAGAGGAGGGGAGCGGCCATGGGGGAAACCAGCCGGCTGGGCCTCGATAAGGCCTTGCCCAGGAATCCATACAAAATTCCATATCTTCCTGCCATGATCCTAGGATATGCCCCGTCCGCGCCCCGCGCCCCTCGTCGCGAGCCTGTACCTGCGCGACGGCGCGGACCGCGACGCCATCCAGGCGCGCGCGGACGCGGCCGGCCTGAGCTTCAGCGCCTACGTCGTGGCGGCGGCGAAAGGCGACCTCGTCCCCGGCACGGGCGCGAGCGAGGCGCTCCGCCACGCCGAGGCCGAGGCGAAGTACTGGCGCGAGCGCTTCGAGCGCATGGCCGCGCTCGCCGAGAGCACGCAGGCCGAGGTGCTGCAGCTGCGCGCCGAGGCGCGCTCCCGCGAAGCGGCCCGCGCGGGCGGGGAGGTGGGTTCGACGGACCTCGCGCCGAGGCTCCTCGTCGTGCTCACGAGCCTGCGCGGCGCCGACGGGAAGCCGCGCGTCTGGACGGAAGGCGACCTTCTCGTGGACCTCGGGCTCGACGCCCGGCGAGACCCGGCGGCGCCGGAGCGGCTGCGCGCGAACCTCGCGACGCTCTACCGCTCGGGCCTCATCGAGCCGATGCGCAACGGCTGGCGCTACCGCGCGGAAGGCTGAAGGACGCGCGCGGCCTTCGCGGCGCGTGGACGCGCCCGCCCATCTCGCACGCCTCATCCGCGCCGGTCGCGCGGGCGACGCGGCCGCGACGCTCGCCCTCGCGCGCGCGACCCTCGAAGCGGCCGGGTTCGAGACGGCCGCCGTTGCGGACGGCAACGCGGCGGTCTTCCGGCGCGGGCGCTCGCGCCTCCTGTTCTCGGGCCACGTGGACGTCGTCCCGGCCGGCGAAGCCTGGACGCGCGATCCGTTCGGCGGCGAAGAGGCCGACGGGCGCGTATGGGGCCGCGGCGCAAGCGACATGCTCGGCGCCGTCGCGTGCTGGCTCGCGCTCGCCGAGGCCCGGCGCGACCTTCCGATGACGATCGCGCTCACGACCGACGAGGAGACGACGATGGCGGGCGCCGAGGCGCTCCTCGCGTCGGGCCGCCTCGCGGGCGTCGAAGCCGTCGTCGTCGGCGAGCCGACGGACTTCGAGGTCGGCGTCGCGGAGAAGGGCGTGCTCTGGCTCGCGGTCGAGGTCGAGGGCCGGAGCGCGCACGCCTCGATGCCCGAGCAGGGCGTGAATGCGGCCTCCGGGCTCGCGCGCGCCGTGCTCGCCCTCGAAGCCATGTCGATGAAAGGCACGCACCCGCTCCTCGGACGCCCCACGCTATCGGTCGGTCGCCTCGAAGCGGGCACGAAGGTGAACGTCGTGCCCGAACGCGCCCGCGCGGAGGTGGACATCCGCTACCTCCCGCCCCGCAGCGAGCGCGACGTCCTCGCCGCCGTCAGGATGGCGCTCGTCGACGCCGGCGTGGAGGCCAAGGTGACGCCCATCTCGAGCCACCCGCCCTTCGAGACCGCGTCGTCGAGCGCGCTCGTCGCGTCGTGCGAGAAGGCGCTCGCGCGCGCGCACCGGCCGATGAGGGCCGTGGGCCTGCCGTATGGGACGGAGGCGAGCCGCTTCATGCGCGCGGGCTGGGACATCGTGATCCTGGGTCCGGGCGAGCGCGCCCTCGCCCACACGAGCCGCGAAAGCGTGCGGCTCGACGACCTTGCCGCGGCCTCGGTCGCGTACGAGGCGCTCGCGGAGGCCTGGGCATCGTAGCCGCCCCCTCGCGGGGCGCCGTCGCGCTCGCGCTTGCCGGCAGCATCGCGGCCGTGAGCACCGCGGCGATCCTCGTGCGCCTCGCGGACGCGCCCGCCCTCGTCGTCGCCTTCTGGCGTCTCGCGTTCGCCGTCGCGATCCTCGCGCCCGCCGGACTCGTCCTCGCGCGCCGCGACCTTCTCGGCCTCGATCGGCGGACGCTCGCGGGCCTCGCGCTCGTGGGCGTCGTGCTCGCGGTGCACTTCGCGGCCTGGATCCAATCGCTCTACCTCACGAGCGTCGCCTCGAGCGTGTTCCTCGTGACGCTCCATCCGGTCGTCGTGGGTCTTGCGTCCACGCGGCTCTACGGCGAGGGCTTGCCGGCTTCGGGCTGGGTCGGCGTCCTCGTCGCGCTCGCGGGCGGCGGCCTCATCGCGCTCACCGACGCCGGCGCGCCCGGCACCGATCCCATCCTCGGCGACGCCCTCGCGCTCGTCGGCGCGCTCGCCGCCGCCGCGTATTTCCTCGCCGGCCGCGGCTACCGGCGGCGTCTCGGGCTTCTCGCCTACGTCGTGCCCGTCTACGCCTCCTGCGCAGCGACGCTCCTCGTCCTCGCCCTCGCCTTCCCGCCGCCCGCGAGCGGCCCGCTCTTCGGCTGGGGCCTCGGCGATTGGATGGTCTTCGCCGCGCTCGCGATCGTGCCGATGATCCTCGGCCACACGGTCATCAACTGGGCGCTCAAGTTCGTGACGGCGCCCGTCGTCGCGACGAGCATCCTCGGCGAGCCCGTCGGCAGCACCCTCCTCGCGTTTTTCGTCCTCAACGAGACGCCGACCGCGGGCGTGCTCGCAGGCGGCGCCCTCGTGCTCCTCGGCATCTGGCTCGTGACGCGGCCGCGCGGCGCGGCCGCCTCGGCGACGGCGGCGACCGAGACGCCCTGATCAGCGTCGTCGTGCGAGGCGCGAGGCGACCGCGACCGCGACGACGGCAAGCGCCGCCGCGGGAACCGGGACGAGCGACGGGGGCCGGGGCGGCGCGTCGTCCGTCGCGCCCGGCCGCGCGACGTCCTCGCCGGCCTCGATCGCGACCGTGGCCGACGCGACGTCGAATCCATCGCTCGCATTCGCGGTCACGACGTACCGCCCGGCCGGATAGAAGGTGTGGAAGGCCTCGAATCCCTTTCCGCGCGCCCGGCCGGTGGCGTCGTAACGGCCGAAGTCCCATTCGACCTTCACGGCGTCGCCATCGGGATCCTGCGCGGCGGCGACGAAGCGGAAGCGCGCGGGCGATCCCTCCACGGGCTCGGCCTTCTCGATGCGGACCGTCGGAGGATCGTTCGCGGCGCGCAGGCGCATCTCGACGCTCGCGTGATCGAGCCATTGGATCGGTCGTCCGGCCGTGGCCTCGTGGTCGGCCGCGAAGACGCAGACCTCGACGCGCTCCTCACGCGCGCGCGTGGATGCGACGGGGATCGACATCCACCACGGCTCGTCGCCCGCGGGCGCGAGCGTCCCGTAGGCGCCGGGCGCGAGGGTGAGGAGCCCGACGCGTGTGTGGATGAAGCCCCGGAAGCGCTCGCTTCCCTCGCCCCCGCACGGGCCGCCCGGGCCGCCGTAGAGCGCGGCGTAGAGCGCGACGCGGATCGTCTCCTCGCCGAGGTTCAGCACCTCCGCGACGAGCGGGAACTTCCGGTCGGCGAGGACGAGGTCCGGGTGGTCCACACGGAGGATCTCGACCTGGGCCGCCGCCGCGACGACGGGCGAGAGGAGGACGAAGAGGAGGGCGAGCGCCGCGACGCGGAAGGCATGTGTCGGCATGGCCCCACCTATGGCGCGCGCTCGACGAGGCGAAGGACGTCCGACTTCGCGACGAGCCCGACGAGCTGACCGCGGTCCATGACAAGGAGCGCGGGCTGGTCCTCGAGCAGCGCGTAGGCCTGGCCGACGCTCGTGTCCGGGGCGGCGGTCGGGAAGGGCGGCCCCATGATGTCGCGCACCTGCTCGCGCCCGACGGCCTCCGCGTCCTGCGCCACGCCGAGCGCGTGGATGATCTGCCGCTCGCTCACCGAGCCCACCGGGACGCCCTTCGAGACGACGGGAAGCTGGCTGATGCCCTTCTCGCGCATGAGACGGATGATGTCGTGGACCGTGTCGGTGGCCTTCGCGCTGAGGACGGGCGACACCATCACGTCCCGGATGAGCACCTCCTTGCGCTCGGCCCGGTTCAGCGCGAGGACGATGGACCGGAGGGTGCTCGCGCGGGGGTCGACCGTCTCCTTCTCGATGCGCGCGATGAGGGGCTGGCTCACGCCCGCGGCGCGCGCGAGCTCGGCCTGGGTGAGGCCAAGCCGGAGCCGGAAGGCGCGCAGCTCCTGGGGCGAAGGCATCGTCAGGGGCACGATAACTGGGAGTCATTCCGCGGACATAAGGATATTCCGGTCGGCGGTCGACGGACTTATGGGCGGAACACCCCTTCCCGCGGCCGATGACCCCGCCCCGGGAGCGCATCCTCGTCGCCGTCGCGTGGCCTTACGCGAACGGCCCGCTCCACCTCGGCCACGTGGCCGGAAGCCTCCTTGCGCCCGACATCTTCAGGCGCTTCCACAAGCTTCGCGGGTCGGACGTGGTCATGGTGTCGGGGTCCGACATGCATGGGACGCCGATCACCGTCCGGGCGGAGAAGGAGGGCATGACGCCCGAGGCCCTCGCGGCGAAGTACAACCGCGTCCACATCGAGAACCTCGCGGCCCTCTCGATCGAGTTCGACCTCTTCACGAGCACGGCGACCGCGAACCACGCGGCCGTCGTCCACGACGTCTTCCGGACCCTCGTCGCCGAGGGCGCCGTCTACGCGAAGACGATGGTCTCGCCCTACGATCCGAAGGCGGAGCGCTTCCTGCTCGACCGGTACGTCGAGGGAACCTGCCCGCACTGCGGCTTCGCGGACGCGCGCGGCGACCAATGCGACAACTGCGGCAAGATCCTCGATCCGCAGGACCTCGGGAACCCCCGCTCGAAGCTCACGGGCGTCGCCCCCGAGTATCGGGAGACGGAGCACTACTTCCTCAGGCTCAGCGCCTTCGAGGACCGCCTCAAGGCCTGGATCGAAGGACGCGAAGGCTGGCGCGCGAACACCGTGAACTTCACCCAGAACTGGCTCGCGGAGGGCCTCAAGGACCGCCCCATCACGCGCGACCTCGAGTACGGCGTCGCCATCCCGGAGGCGGGCTGGGAGAAGAAGCGCATCTACGTGTGGTTCGAAGCGGTCATCGGCTACCTGAGCGCCACGAAGGAGTGGGCCGCGAAGTCCGGCGACCCCGACGCGTGGAAGCGCTTCTGGCTCGACCCCGCCACGAAGTCGTACTACTTCCTCGGCAAGGACAACGTGCCCTTCCACACCATCATCTGGCCCGCGATGCTCATGGGCTACTCGGACGGCCAGGGCGCGAGGTACAATCTCCCGCACGACGTCCCCGCGAACGAGTACCTGAACTTCGCGGGCGCGAAGTTCTCGAAGTCGCGCGGCGTCCTCATCGAGGTCAAGGACGTCGTCCCGAAGTTCCAGGCCGACGCCGTCCGATACTACCTCACGGTCAACATGCCCGAAGGGCGCGACGCGAGCTGGACGTGGGACGACTTCCAGGCCAAGGTGAACGACGAGCTGCTCGGCACCTACGGCAACCTTGTGAACCGCGTCCTGAGCTTCACGCGCAAGCACCACGCGGCGGTCCCAGGGGCGGGCGCGCTCGAGGCGAGCGACCGCGCGATGGTGGACGCCATCGCCGCGACGCATGCGACCGTGACCGCGCACCTCGCCGGCTGCGAGTTCAAGAAGGCCCTCCGCGAGGTGATGGCGCTCGCGCAGAAGGGCAACCAGTACGTCGACGAGACCGCGCCGTGGAAGCTCGCGAAGACCGATCCCGCGCGCCTCGCGACCGTCTTGCACGTCCAGCTGCGCCTCGTGCGCGCCCTCGCCGTCCTCACGGCGCCCTTCCTCCCCGCAAGCGCGTCGACCGTGTGGACGACGCTCGGCGAGAGGGGCGACGTGAAGAACGCTCGGTGGGACGATGCGCTCGCCGACATCCCCGCGGGCCAAGCCCTCGGGACGCCCGCGCCGCTCTTCCGCCGCATCGAGACCACGGACCTGCCCACCGAGGAGTCGAAACCCATGACGCAGACCCCCGCGCCCGCCGCGGCCCCCGCCGCGAAGCCCACCGTCACGATCGACGACTTCGCGAAGCTCGACCTCCGCGTCGGCCTCGTCACGAGCGTTGAGAACCACCCGAAGGCCGACAAGCTCTACGTGCTCAAGGTGGACCTCGGCACCGAGACGCGGCAGATCCTCGCGGGCCTTCGGCAGCACGTGAAGCCGGAGCAGCTTCTCGGGAAGAAGGTCGTCGTGATCGCGAACCTCGCGCCGCGCGAGATCCGGGGGCTGCAGAGCCAGGGCATGGTCCTCGCCGCGGAGTCGGGCGACCTCGTCGCGCCGCTCACGCCGGCCGGAGAGATCCCGCCCGGCGCGGGCGTGCGCTGAATCAGCCGGCGCGGGCGGCTTCGCCGAGCTTCGCCGCGAGGGCGTCCCGCTCGGCGACCGTCTCCTCGTACACGACGAAGAGCTTCGCGAGCCGCTCGCGCTCGCGCTCGTACGCGGCGGTGAGCTCCTCGACGCGGTCCCGGTAGGTCTCGAGCGCCTTGAGCGCGTCGCGCTCCTCCTCGAGGGCCGTGATCGCGCTCTCGCGCTCGGCCAGCCTGCGGTCGAGCTCGCGCGCCCGCTCCTCCGCGAGGTCGACCTTGCGCGCGACGTCGGCGGCGGCCGCGTCGCGCTCGGCCAGGAGCGATTCGGCCCGTTCGAGCTTCTCGTTCGCGCGGGCGAGCTCCTCCTCCTGGGCCTTGTAGGCTTCCCAGAGCTTGCGGAGGCGCTGCTCCTCGTCCACGACGAGCTCGGACATGGCCACGCCTAAAGGATGGTTTCCCTTAAAGGTTCCGAAGGCCGCGGCCGTCCCGCGTCGACCGTTGCACCAGAACCCGATAATACCGGCCCGCCGAGCCTCCGTGAGGAAACCCATGCCGCCGAAGGTCACCGTCACCGAGGAGCGCGCCCTCGAAGAGCTGCGGATGCTCCTCATGCTCGAGGAGGGCATGGGCGCGCGCGCGTTCCGCCGCCTCCGCGCGATCGCCCCCGACGACGAAGGCCGCCGCCTCGTCGACGCCGTCGCGGCGGCGAGCCAGGAGATGCGCGCCGACCTCGAGGACGTCCTCGCCGCGTGGCACCGCCCCGAGCGCGAGGCTCCCCCGGTCGCGCCTAAGGGGCTTCCCGCCGAGGAGATCGTCGCGAGCTTCGTCGAGATGAAGATCGACGAGGCGCAGATCCTCGAGCGCGCCGCCGAGAAGGCGCCGAACGAGAACCTCGCCCGCAGGCTGCGCGCGCTCGCCGCCACGCAGCGCAGCCACGCGGACCGCCTCAAATCGATCCTGTGACGGGCACGATCCGGATCGAGGCGAGACAGGCCTCCTCGAGCTTCGCGAGATCGAGTCGCGCCTCCGCCGCCGCGACCTCGTCCTCGCGCGCGGCCGTGGCCGGGTCGTCCGGACCCAGCACGTCGCACATCTCGGGCCCCTTGGAGATCTCGAACGTGCCCGCGCGGTGGGCCTCCTCGATGATGTCGCGCTTGTCGTAGCCGAGGAGCGGCCGCAGCACCGGGACGGAGGCCGCGCGGTCGATGAGCGCCAGGTTCGCGAGCGTCTGGCTTGAAACCTGCCCCAGGTTCTCGCCCGTGAGGAGCCACCCGCACCCCTCGCGCGCCGCGAGCTTCGACGCGACGCGCGCCATCATCCGCTTCGAGAGCACGAAGTAGAGCCGGCGAGAGCCCTGGCTCGCGATCTCCGAGAACGGAACCCCCGCCTCCACCACGTGCACCCGCGCCACCCCGAGCTTCGACGCGAGCGCGAGGGCCTTCTCCTCGGGCGAGCGGTCCGTGAACGGCTCCAGGCCGAAATGGATCGCCTCCAGGTCCAAGCCCTGCTCCTTCGCCACGAGGCCCGCCACCGGCGAGTCGAAACCGCCCGAGAGCAGGAGCAGCGCCTTCGGCTTCATCGGTGAGGCTACCCCGGACCTCCGACATGAAGGTGATGGAGGCGGTCGAGGATCCGGGAGGTTGGGTCCGGGCTTCGGGACCGGGACCGGGACCGGGACCGGGAACCGGGCGTCGGGATTCGGGACCGGGAACCGGGATTCGGGCGGCGGGACCGGGACCGGGAACCGGGCGCCGGGCGCCGGGCGCCGGGACTCGGGACCGGGTCCGGGTCCGGGCGGCGGGACCGGGACCGGGAACCGGGCGCCGGGACTCGGGACCGGGACCGGGTCCGGGTCCGGGCGTCGGGACCGGGAACCGGGATTCGGGCGGCGGGACCGGGTCCGGGTCCGGGTCCGGGTCCGGGCGTCGGGACCGGGTCCGGGTCCGGGCCCGGGTGCGGGGATCACGAGCCCCTGAACGCGACGGCGAGGAGGGCGTCGGCCTCGCTCACGCGGCCCGAGCGCTCCTCGACGCGGCGCGCGGAGGCGTCGCGGTCGAACGTCGCGATCGCGAGCGGATCCACGCCCGAGCCGTTCGTCGCGCGGTCGAGGGCGAGCGCCGCAAGCGCGGTGTCCACGCCGATGCGCACGCGCTGGAACGACGTGTGCTCCACGAGCACGAACCGTCGCGTCTCGCCGACGAGGTCCACGATCGCCCCGTCCCGTCGACCGAGCGCGAGCGCGGCGCTCACGGAATCGGGATCGAGGCGCGCCTCGCGGTCCATCTCGCACACCTCGGCGCGGCGCGTCTCGCGATCGTAGAAGTCCTGCGGATCGATCGCGACCCCGCCCCGGGCGAGCGCCGCGACCGCGAGCGCCGTCGTCGGATCGATGCTGACGTTCTGCCAGGACGCCTCGCGCACCACCATGGTCGCGTTCAGCTCCCCCGGCAGGAACCCTGCCCTCGCCGCGAGCGTCTCGTTGCCGCCGAGGCAAGGGCCGCCCGCGCCGGAGGCGGGCGCCGGACCGCTCGCCGCGGCGGGAGGCGACGCGGCCTCGCCGGGGACGAGGCCGAAATGGTAGGACGCGACGGCGCCCCCCGCCACCGCGACGCCCGCGAGGCCGAGGGCCACCCACGTCCGCAGCGTCGCGGCTTCCACGAGTCACCCCGATCAGGGTCGACGGCGCAGGCGAAGCGCCGCGACGACGCCCGCGAGCGCGAGCGCCGCGACGGCCACGACCACGATGCCGACGACCGGGATCATCGACCCGCCGTCGCCCCCGAGGACTTCCGCGGGACCGTCGTTGGTCGGCTGCCCCGGGCCCTCCGCGAGGGTGATCCGCACCACCGCGTTCTCGCTCGCGTTGCCGCCCGCGACGCGGCGACCGTCCTCCTTGATCTCGAGACCGCTCACGCCTTCCGCCGAGGCCACGTGCCACCCGTCGGGCGCCGTGAGCTCGAACGAGCCGCCCCTGAAGAGCGTCGCGTTGAACGTCATGGGCGACGAGGCGCCGTCGAACGTGACCGGCAGGCGGTGACGCAGCGTCACGGGCGTCGTCGTGGCCGCCGAGCCCACGGCGTTCTCCGCGTCCACCGTGGCGTCGGAGCCGATGAGGCCCGCCTGGCCGTCGATGTAGAGATTCACAGCCCGGCGGCCCGCCACGTCGCCCTTCGCGTTCTCGAGGATCGCGGCCATCTCCTCGCTCGAAAGACGCCCGTCCCGATTGCCGAAGAGCACGTCGAGCGACTGGCGGAAGTCCGCCGCGTCCTGCCCGTCCCAACGCTGCTCGATCACCACCTCGGCCGTCGTGGGCGACGTGAAGCGGACGTTCATGTTCGCCGACGTCGCCGCGGAAACGGAGCCCGCGGCGGCGAGGACGATCGAAGCCGTGATCGCGATGGCGACGGTGATGCGCGCCATGGCCTCCGACGTCGGAAGCCTGCAGCGTTAGGCGATTCCGTCACGCTTCTCGAAAAGCCGGCCCCGCACCCGGGTGGGCGGACGGCCGCGGCGCGAAGTAACGAGCGACGTTGCCTGCGGAGGAGAGAGAAAATGGAAAAAGGGGGGGAGCCCCGGAGGGCTCCCGGGTCGATCGCTCGCTTGCTCAGCGGCTGCCGCCGAGGCCGAGGGCGAGGGCGAGGAAGGTGTCGTCCTCGTCGATGTCGACGTCCTGGTCGACTTCCTCGGAGACCTCGAGCGACTGGTCGATGCTCGCGAGCTGGCGGACCGAGAGCTCGCTGCCGGCCGAGTTCGCAAGCGCGATGCCGAGAAGCACCGTGTCGCGGTCAAGGTCGATCGAGCGGTCCATGCTCTCCGTCGTCGTCCGCGTGTAGCTGATGTCGCTCACGCAGGCGAGCGTGTTCAGGTTGTCCGCCGACCCCGTCACGCCGAGCGCGAGCGCCGAGAAGACGCTGTCCTCGTCGAGGTTCGTGGTCTGGTCGACCGAGTCCGTGCGGGTGCGGTCGCGGCTGACGTCGAGGAGCTCCTCGATCGAGACGTCGCTCGCGCCGTTGTTCGCGAGCGCAAGGCCGAGAAGCACGTCATCCTGGTCCAGGCTGACGTCCTGGCTCGAGTCCTCGCTCACCTCGCGGTCGGACGAGCGGTCCTGGATCTGGGGCAGCACGCCATCGCCCTCCCCGTCGCCGTCGCACAGCTCCGCATGGGCGCCGTCGCGGTCGCGGTTCATGTCGTCGATGGAGACGCCGCCATCGGACCGACCGTCGTCGGATCGGCCCCCGTCTCCGGACGTCGGTTGCGTCGGGAACGTGGGAGGTGTGATCCCCGTGCCATTCCCCGTGCCATTCCCCGTGCCATTCTGGGCCACCGCCAGGCCGGCCACGCTCACGGAGAGCACAACCAACCCGACGACGATCATTGCAGTTCCGGTTCTTCGGACCATCGAGTCACCAACCCGAGGGTGTCACCGCGGTTTCATTGTGCATTGTGGAACGTTCATGGAGACCGAACCGAAGCGGTCGCCCGGCCGCTTCGCCCACCGCCGGAAATCCCGGGAATTCGGCCGGGAGGAAAAAGCGCGCGGACCCGAATGAATCGGCCGCATGGAATCTTCGGCGAGGGACGCGGCGAAGGCTTGTTTTACCGGATGGAACGGGACTCGAAACGGAGAGCCGCGGCCGGGCGGACCCCTCCGCTATCCTCGTCCGTGAGACGTGAGGGAAAACCCGCCTTCAGGATCTGTGGCCGCGGATCTGCGTCCAGTCGAAGTATTTCCCGCACTTCTTGCAGCGCCACTTGTTGGCGACCACGAAGACGACGGCGCGTTCGCCGCACGCGATGCAGGTCTCGACCACAGCCCCTCATCGGTGAGGGCGGCTAAAAGGATTCCATCCTTCAGACTTCGAGGTTCCAGAGCGGGTCGCCGACGTACGCGATGGATTTCACGGCCTTTCCCTTGGGACCGCGCGGCATCGCGGGCCCCGCGACGAGCGCCTCCCCGAGGGCGAGGGGCTGGCCGTTCTTCTCGTCGCGCACCCAGACGAGATCGCCCGCGACGATCGAGGGATCCGCTTCCACGATGCCGGGCGCCATGATGTCCGCGCCGTTCGCGACGAATTTCACGGCTCCGAGGTCGACGGTCACGTGCTTGCGGGTCGGACGGTTCGCAAGCAGGCCGCGCACCGAAAGCGCGGGGCGATCGTTCTGGTTCTTGAGAATGATGCCGATCGCCCGACCCCCCGCGAGAAGCACGTCGAAGGCATCGCCCGCGTCCGCGCGCTCGGTCGAGGCGGGGAACGGGGGGGCCGCGAGGCCGAAATGCGCCGCGAGCGCGTCGTTGATCTGCTTCAGGTCCTTTTCGCGCATGCGCGCGCGGTGCCGCACGCGGAGATCCGCCATCGCGCGGCGCAAGGCGCTCGCGCGCCTTAACGTTCACCACAAGCCTTTTGGCGACCGACGCCCGGTGACGGCCGATCGTCCATGCGTCCGGCCACCCTCCCCGTCGCGTGCGCGCTCGCCCTCGCCGGCTGCCTCGCGGTCGTCGACGTTCCCGCGCCCGCGCCCACGCTCGACATCATCGGCGAACCCATCGTCCAGACGCACGACCACGAGGACGCGTCGTTGCATACCGAGCGCGCGAACATGCGGCTTGTTGCGTGGAACCCGCTCATTCCCGAAGCGTTCCCGAACGAAGGTTTCGCGGGCTTCTGGATCCATGGACATCATGCGTTCGTCGCGACGGACGGCGCGTACGCGGGCTTCGTCGTCGTCGACCTCTCGGACGCCGCGAACCCCCGGCTCGTGTCGCAGTACAAGACCGCGGGCGGCGCGAGCCAGGAGACGCGCGTCACGCCCGACGGGAAGTGGCTCTTCCTCAACCTCCAGCGCGAGCCCGGCGCGGTCGACCTCGTCGCCGACCCCGCGCGCGGAACCGGCTACGGCATCCAGGTCGTGGACGTGTCGGACCCCGCGAAGCCTCGCTTCGAGAGCTTCATGCCCGTCGAGGTGCTCGGCAGCCACACGATCTTCTATCGCGAGATCGGCGGCGTCGGCTGGCTCTTCTTCACGGAGCAGCCGCTGCGTCGCGGCACGCCCGACGGCACGGTGTACACGACGCCGACCGGAAACGCGGTGGGGATCGCGCGCTTCGAGGACGTGGGCGGCACGATGCGCCTCGTGCGCGTCGCCGAGTACCGCTACGCGCCCTCGGTCGCCGCGCGCACGAGCCAGGGCTGCTTCCCGCACGACGTCTGGGTCGAGCCGCATCCGGTCACGAAGCAGGAGATCCTCTACGTCTCGCATTGGGACTGCGGCGCCATCACCGTGGACGTGAGCGACCCCGCGCGGCCGCGCGAGCTTTCCGTCTGGGACGACCCGAAGCCGAGCGCCCTCAACCGCATCCACTTCTTCCGACCCGACCCCACGCCGCGCGCCGGCCGCATCGTCGCCTGGTCGGGCCCCGAGATCGACCAGTCGCCGGGCGAGCCCGGCTGGTTCCGCGCGTACGACGTGACTGATCCCGCGAGGCTCCGCCAGATCGGCGCATGGCGCCTGCCCGGCGCGGTCGAGAACGACATGCCGTTCATCTTCTCGCCGCACAACTTCGACTTCCGCGGCGACCTCATGGCGGTCGCCCACTACCATGCGGGCGTCTGGGTCCTGAACGTGAGCGACCCCACCGCGGCGCGCGCCGTCGGGTTCTACCTTCCCCACGGCCACGAAGACGAGCCGTTCGCGGGCAAGGTGTGGCGGAAGACGCCCAACTTCCCGATCGCGTACCTGCCGAACGCCTACGACGCGAGGTGGTACGACGACCCCGCGACGGGACGGACCGTCATCGTCGCGACGGAGCGCGGGACGGGTCTCTACGTGCTGGAATACACGGGTCCGGACCGCTGACGCCAAATAGCGGCCCGGGGATGGCGAACCCGATGGCGCACGGCCACCACGAGCACCACGCGCACGACCACGACCACGAGGACCACGAGCACGCGGACCTGGTTTTCGAGCGCGTCGAGGCCGAGGACGCGGACGTCGAGACGCTCAAGCCCCTCCAGCCGCACCTCGCGGTGACGCTTATGCTCGGACGCCGCGCGAAGGAGCTGAACGAGGAGGAGAAGAAGGCCTTCATCGAGAACGCCGAGAAGGCGCTCGAGGGCGCCTTCGTCGCGGGCTTCCACGCGGAAGGCGACACCTGCGCCGCGTGCGGCGAGCCCACCCGGGCCCTCTTCAAGGACGTGTTCGAGGGCGGCGCCTCGCTCGAGTACGCCGTGTTCGCCTCCGAGCTGCCCGTGCATCCGACGTGCGCGGCCGACCTTGTGGCCGAGCACCCGAAGCTCGCGAAGCGGGACCACGACCGCCTGCGCCGCGAGCACCTCGGCGAGATGGGCGCGCGCCCCTCGCCCGAGATGGCGACGTTCTTCCGGCGCGACCTCGTCGCGCACCCATCGCTCGACGTGCACGCGTGGGTGGAGAGCGTGTGGCGCGAGAACCGCGAGGTGTCGGACAACCCGCGCGCGTTCTCGCGCGACCTGCAGCGTCTCCTGGACTACGTCCACGACCGCGTGTTCTGAATCAAGCGACCGTGAACGCGCCTTCCATGCCGCGGGCGCGGTGGTCGCTGACGCTGCAGAAGAACTTGTACGCGCCCGGCGCGGGCGCGACGAAGGTGACGTTCGTCTGGCCGGAGTTGATGACCTTCGTCTTCGCGCCGTCCACGCCCTCGAGGACCCAGTCGTGGCCGAAGAGGGGAAGCGTGTCGGCCCACTTCAGGACGAGCACGACCGTCGCGTTCGCGGGCGCCGAGAGCGTCTTCGGCGCGAACGCGGGGTTGACGGGGTACTGGCCGGCCGTCGAAACCGAGAGCTCGACGGGCTCCGGAAGCGTGAGGTTGAGGGTGTTGTTGCCGCCCGAGAGACCCTTCTTCTCGCTCGGGTCGACGTCGTCGTTCTCCGCGACGGGGGGAGGCGAGGCGCAACCCGCAAGGGCGATCGGAAGCACGAGGAGGGCGAGGACGAGGAGCCGCGACATGGACCCGGGGACCCATCCCGGGCGGATAGCCTTTCGCGTGGCCCGCTGTCACCCCTGACGGAAACGAGGGCGGGAAAAGGCCTTGGCGCGAGGCGTCCTTGGCGCCGCGTGGACCTCTTCGGGAACGCGCCCGTCCGCCGCCACCTCGCGACCACCCTTCTCGACGAATCCCACGCGACCTGGTATGCGGGGGCCACGGGCGACTTCCACCCGGCCCACGCCCACCGCGCGCAGGCCGAGCCCCTCGGCGGCCGCGTCGCGCCCCCCGCGCTCCTCGCCGCCTTCGCGGAGGCGCTCGCCCTCGAGGTCGTGGGACCCGGCGCGGCCGTCGTGGGCCTCGAGGCGACGTGGCGCGACCGCGCGCGCCTCGGGGAGACGCTCGAGACCTCGCTCGTGCTCGAAAGCGCCACGCGCGCCCGCGTGGCGTGGCGCGCCGACGGGCGCGACCTCGGGGAAGGGACGCTCACGCTCGCGGGGGGCGAGGCGTGAAGCTCGGCTCGACGCCCGGCCCGAGGGTCGGCGCGCGCGCGACGTTCGGTTTGACGCTCACGGCGGCGGGCCGCGGGCTCCTCGACCAGGCGGCGTCGCGGCCCGTCGCGCCCGCGGGCGAGGTCCCCCTCGCGACCCTCCTCGGTCTCGCGGCCGCCGCGTTCGCGCGCGAGCACCCGTCGTGGCTTCTCGCCTCGGCGACGGTCCGGCGCGCGGGTCGCCCCGTGCTCGCGGGCGACACCGTGACCGCGAGCCTCGAGGTGGAGTCGAGCGACGCGGACGCGGTCGTCGCCTCCGCGACGTGGCTCAACATGCGCGGCGAGACGGTCGCCCGCGGCGAGGTCGCGTTCAACCGGGCCGCTCGGCCCTGATCAGACGAGGAGCTTCGATCGGCCGCACCCGGGGCACGTCGCCTGGATGGGCCGGGTCGCGGGAAGCGTGAGCGTCGCCCCGCAGCCGCCGCACTTGCCGTGCGTAAGGCCCGCGGTCGAGCGGGGGAGGACGCGCGGCGCGGGAATCTCGGCGGGCCGGTCGATGGGCCGGAGCTTCGTGTCCACCGCGACGGCGCGCGGGGGCGCGGCGCGGAGAGGGGCGGCGCGCGACTCGACCGGGATCGGCCGGGGCGGCGCGCGCGAGGTCGTGAAGGGCGCGTCGTCCAGGGTCGCGCCCATGGGCACCATGCCCGATCGCGCTTCGGGAACCGGGGCCGCGGGGGAGGCCCGGGGGGCGAAGACGCCGAGGCCGAGGGCGAGGAGCGCGGCGAGGACCGCGAGCGTGAACAGGTTCGCGAGCTTGAGGAGGGCGGCCGCGACGGCCCCGAGCCAAGCGAGGAGGAAGAGCGTCGCCGCGAGGCTCTTGAGCGTGGACGTCCGGGGGGCGGTCGGGGCGCGCCGCTTCGGCGCGACCTTCCGGGTGAGAGCCTGCGTGGTGGCCATGTGCATCCCGCGACGCGAGCGGGCGAGGATTCTCAAGAGCCTTCCGATTCGCTCCGCGCGTCCCGCACGCGTCAGGCGCCGCGCACCTGCGCGCCGAGGATCCGGTCGGCCGCCGCGAGGAAATCGCCCTCGCGCCCCTTCGGGATGGTGGCGCCCGCGGCCGGCGCGTGGCCTCCGCCGGCCCCGCCCACGGCCGCGGCGGCCTCGCGCATCACGCGGCTGAGGTCGACGCCGGCCGCGACGAGAGGACGGTTCGCGCGACCGCTCACCTTGACCTTGCCGTCGTCGGCGTCGGCGAAGGCGATGATGGGAAGGTCGCGTCGGACCCCTTCGCCGTTGTAGAGCATTCCCGCGACGATGCCGACGATGGTGTCGCGGATGGCGCTTCCCGCGTGGAACCATTGCAGGTGCTCCATTTCGGTGAGACCCTGGTCGCGCACGTGCTGGATGCCCGCGACGAGGTTCTGCCGGTGGCCGCGAAGGAGGACGAGGGCCTTCTCGTACGCCTCGCCCCGGTCGCCCTTCGCGACGGCGAGGCCGACGTCCGCCTCGCCGTACCGCGCGGTGCCGTTGAGGAGCGTCGCGAACTCCTTCGCGTCGCGCGTGGGCGACCCCTCGGCTTCGCCGGGGAGGACGTAGACTTCGCCGACGAGGCGGCGCACGGCGCGCGCCCCGAAGCCCTTCGCAAGGAGGCTTTTCGCGACGGCCGAGAGGACGCGGCGGCGCTCCTCGTGCGCGAGGTGCACCCAGCGCCGCGCGTCGTCGTCGGCTGCGCGCGCGGCGACGCCGACGGAGGCGAGGAAGTCGTTCACCGCCGCGACCCGACCCGAGACGCCGGGAATGCACGGGTCGTCGGCGAAGAGGAGGAGCTTTTCGAGGGGCCGCGTCTCGCGGCCGAAGTAACGCGTGTCGACGAGCGGCGTCAGGTGCCCGTGCGAGCGCGCGTCCTCGAGCACGACGCGGTTCATGCCCGCAAGGCGGCCGTCGTCCACGTCCTGAAGGTCCCCCACGGCGCCGACGAGCGCGACGCCCGCCATGTCGCGGTTCGCGGCCGAAAGCGCCCGGGCGACGAGGTACGTGGTCGTGGCGCCCGAGAGGTAGCGCGAGCCGTCCTCGCCCATGAAATGGCAGTTCAGGTGGTAGGTTCCGCGCGCGACGGGCACGTGGTGGTCCGAGATCACCGGCTCGGCGGAAAGCATCCGGTCGGCCGCGCCCGCGCCGAGGTCCGTGAACCAGAGCGTCTCGGGGTTCTCGTCGAGGAGGCGATCGGCATCCTCCGGCCTCAGCGACTTCAGGAACGCGACCTCGTGGTCGATGCCGAGGCGGTCGAGCGCGCGCGAGGCGACCGCGCCCGCGGTGATGCCGTCCGCGTCGATGTGCGTCACCACCTTGACGAAGGAGGACTTGCGGATGCGCTCCGCGAGGACGGCGGCCTGGTCGAGCACCGCGTCGCCATCGCCATCGCGGGTCAAGTCGGTTTCCCCCGGATCGCCGAAGCCATGTTCCGGTGGATCGGGTGGAGATCAGAGCGGGAAGACGCGGCCCGCCGAGGCGACGTCGACGGGACCGTCGAAGGCCTCCCGGGCTTCGCGCGTCGAGACCGAGCGGTCGAGGAGCATCGTGAGATGCGTGAGCACGAGCCGCTTCGCGGCGGCCCCGCGCGCGAGCGCGCCCGCCTCGCGCGCCGTCATGTGGTGCGCGCGCGACGGCTCGGCCGCCGCGCCCGGACGCGGATCCTGGAACGTCGCCTCGGCGAGGAGAAGGTCGGCGCCGCGCGCGGCCTCGAGGGCCTCGGGCCCCGCGCGCGTGTCGCCCGTGTAGACAAGGAGCGGGCCGCCCGCGGCCGGGCGCGCGCGGAGCGCGAACGCGGGAACGTTGTGCGCGACCGGCGCGGCCTCGACTTCGAGGGATCCGACGCGCGCGCGGAATCCCGCGGCGAGCTCGTGGACCTCGAACGGCGCGAGGTAGGGCGCGGGGTCCGCGTGGAAGAGCGCGACGAGGCGCTCGAGGAGCGCGCGCGTCCCGGGCGGCCCGAACACGGGGAACGGTCGCGCGCCGCGGAAGCGGCGAAGGAGCGCGAAGGCCGGGAAGTCGGACACGTGATCCGCGTGGAGGTGCGTGAGGAAGAGGCCGTCGACCGCGTCGAGGTCCGCGTGACGGGCGAGCTCGCCGAGGACGCCGTTCCCGAGGTCCGCCACGAGACGCGTGCCCGCGTGCTCGACGAGATGACCGGAGCCCGTCGGGACGCCCGCGCCGTCGCACCCCAGGATGGTGAGCTTCACGCGGCCGCGGGAGGGATTGGAAGCCTTATGAACCCGGAGGACGGGTGGAGAGCGATCGCATGGAGACGAAGAAGATCGCGGTCATCGGCGCGGGCAACATGGGCACGGCCCTCATCCGCGGCATGCTGAAGGCGCGCTGGGCAAAGCCCGCGAACCTCCTTGCGACGAACCGCACGCCGGCCAAGCTGAAGGCGCTCGCGGACGAGCTGGGCGTCAGGACCGACGCGTCGAACGCGGCCGGCGCCGCCTGGGCGGACGTGGTGATCCTCGCGGTCAAGCCGCAGATCCTTCGCCGGGTCGCGCACGAGATCGCGCCGGCCGTCACGCGTGACAAGCTCATCGTGTCCATCGCGGCCGGCCTTTCGACGAGCACGATCGAGTCCGCCTTCGCGGAGGGCGCGCCCGTCGTGCGGTCCATGCCGAACCTGCCCGTGACCGTCGACCTCGGCGCGACGGCCATCTGCCGCGGCTCGCAGGCGACCGATGAGCACGCCGCGGTCGCGCGCGCCATCTTCGAGTCCGTCGGCATCGTCGTCGAGGTGGACGAGTCGCTCATGGACGCCGTGACGGGGCTTTCCGGCACCGGCCCGATGTACCTCTTCCAGATCATCGAGGGTCTCTCCGACGCGGGCGTGAAGATGGGCCTCTCCAGGCAGGTCGCGAACGCCCTCACGGTCCAGACGGTCCTCGGCGCGGCGCGCATGGTGCAGGTCACGGGACAGCACCCGGGCCTCCTCAAGGACCAGGTCACGAGCCCCGGCGGCACCGCCATCGCGGCCCTCCACAGCCTCGAGCGGGGGGGCCTGAGGGCGCTCCTCATCGACGCCGTCGAGGCCGCCACGCGCCGCGCGGGCGAGCTCGGAAACGCGGTGAACAAGTGAGCCCGAACGGAACGGCCGACCTCGCGAACGGTACCGCGCCGCCGACCGGCGAGCCGGCCGTGGACCTCGTCTCGGCCGCGCTCCCGTTCGTCGTCTTCGGCCTCGCGGCGGGCGTCTTCGTCCTCGCGCGCGTCGTCCAGTCCCGACGCCGGTAGGCCGCGCGGTTCGAAGGCGCAACCCTTTCCCACCCCCCGCCCCACCCCCGGGGC